>JAKQBZ010000044.1 GCA_029559435.1 Deltaproteobacteria bacterium
GCCTGCGGCCCTGCCATGATGTAGTGGGCTGCCGCTGTGCCTTTTCTCAATACGATGGTCATCATGGGGAGATCGCTCTGCTCGATGGAGTAGATGAGGGCCTGGCCGAGACCGAGAAGTTCTGCCTTTTCCGCGATGTCACCGACGTCGATGCCCGATGTATCCTGGATCCAGATCATGGGGACCCTGTCCCTGCCGCAGAGCGACACAAACTCATTGACCTTGATGAGCCCCTGGCGGTAGAACTTGCCGCCGATCCCGGGATAGGGTGCATATTCCGGGTAGCCTTTGGGCATCATGCCCTGCCTGTTCGCGACGATTCCAAAGAGGAAACCATCAACCTTCACGAGGCCCGTATAGAGCTCCGGACCGTAGCCGGGCCTGAATTCCATATGCTCGCTGTTGTCCACAAGCCTTGCCATGAACTGCTCTACGTCATAGGTCATCTTCTGGTTAAATGCCACGATGCTGTAAAGGTCTTCGGCCGGGAATTTCGGTTCTGCCGGCTCTGCAACCCTGAAGAATTTGTAGTGGTTATAGGCGGGCAGATAGGTGACCCACTCTTTCACGGCGTCAAGTATCGCTTCCTCGCTCTGGAAGACCTGTTTGAAGAACCCTGTGTGGTCATAATGTATCTCAACCCTGCCGGGAGGTACTGCCTTGAACTTCCTCGTTGCATCAATGAGCTGTTCCGCTGTTTCCTCATCAAAATAGCCCTTTGGCGACATGCCGCTCACGATGCCGGCTCCGCCGACTGCGATGTTGCAGTCTTTATGAGCAAGAAGCAGTGTCGGGGAGATTCCCTGATAGCCGCCGCCGGCCGGGTTGGTTCCGTAGATCGCGGCAAGCACGGGGATGCCCAGTTTGTTCAGCTCTGCATGCCTGAAGAAGGTTGTCCCGCTCCCTCTTCTGTCTGCATACATCCTCTCCTGCTCGGGCAGCTTCACGCCGCTGCAGTTAACAAGCCATACGAGGGGGCAATGGAGCCTCTTCGCGATATCCGTAACCCGGAGGATGTTGTGCGGCTGGCCCGCTATCCAGGCGCCTGCCATGACCTTATTATCAAAACCGATGATGACGCACCATCTCCCGTTGATCCTTCCGAGACCGTCCACGACACCGGTGGTGCCTGATTCTTCATCCAGGGGATCATACAAGGTATGAAGCGGGGCCCATGTCCCGGGATCCAGGATATATTCAAGTCTCTGGTGTACCGTCCATTCACCCCTCTTGTTCAAGGTTTCCTTTGAGATACCGGCGTTGTGCGCCTTTTCGACTAATGCCTCGATCTCCTGCTCGACTTTCTTGATCTCTTCAGCGTTCGCTTTATTCTCCTTGGCAGCTTTTGTCCATTCCTGCATCTTCGCAAAATAAGGTCTCATACATACCTCCAGTGGCTTTTAAAGTATTTGTAATTATTTTCACAATTATATTTTTAAAACCCTTCTTTGTCAATACAAAATGAAAAAATATTCCCGTTAAATTTAATGTTTAAAGAGCCTCTGGCCCGCGAAGACCATCGTCACGTTCGACTCGTTGCAGGCCTCTATGGTCTCAAAATCACGCTCGGAGCCGCCAGGCTGTATAATGCCCGTCGCACCTTCCTTGATCGCTGCATCGACGCCGTCCCTGAAGGGGAAGAAGCCGTCCGAGACCACCACGGAGCCTATGAGCCCTCCCTTCTGGGCCTTTGTGTATTCCTCGATCTCCTTCAGGTCCTCCATCTTGCGCAGCCCCTTTTCGGCCTCCAGCCTGAACACTGCATAGGGAACGCCGAACTTCTTAAAGACCTCCTTGTCCATGAACTTTGTATATGCCTTAAAGACGGCGATCTCCACGACGCCGACCCTGTCCTGCTCTCCCGTGCCGATGGCAACGGTTGCCTCATCCCTGACGAACAGCGCCGAGTTGGAGCTCACCCCCGACTCGACATACCACCCGAACAGCATGTCGTTCAATTCCTTGTCCGTCGGCGGCCTTTTGATCGCATATGCCTGGCCTTTATATGTCGTCTGCGCGGGCTTAAGGTCCTCCCTGCCTTTGATCGTGTAAGGCTGAGATTCCTGGAGGATGATGCCCCCGTCCATGAGGGACTTGAAGTCGATGTACCTCTTCCCTTTATAGCTCTGAAGCCTTTCGATCTCCTTGATCTGGAGAAGCCGGAGGTTCTTCCATTTTTTCAGCACATCGATGGCTGCCCCTTCAAAATCGGGGGCGCATATGACCTCGAAATAATAGGGGACCATCGCCTTGGCTGCCTCCACGTCTACGGTCTTTGTAAAGACGACGGCGCCGCCGAATGCCGCGATCCTGTCTGCCCAGAAGGCCTTGTCAAAGGCGTCGGCAACGGTCGTCCCGCATGCGGCCCCGCAGGGGTTGTTGTGCTTCATGATCGCGCAGGCCGCCTTTTTATCCATATACTTGAGGATATTAAGGGCGTTGTCCACGTCGGTGAGGTTGATCTTGCCGGGATGCTTTCCCACCTGCAGCATGTCCTTCTCTGTAACCCTGCTTGTGAGCCCGCCGTCAAAATCAAAGAACCTCACATCCCCGAGGACGATGTTGCCGTTGACAAGCTCATACATCGCAGCCGGCTGGTCAGGATTCTCCCCGTACCGCAGGCCCCTCTCGACATCGCACTTTTCGTCCGCATCGAAGATGTTCCAGACCTTCTTTTTGTAGACGAGCTCCTGTCCGCCCAGATCGATCTTAACAGTGTCCGGAAAGTTGTCCTTGACGATCTTCTTGTACATCCCTTTAATGTCGTTCATTCAAAACCCCCTTTTTATTATGATTAACAATTTACTGAATAGCCAAACGTCAATCACCAATCAATACCCAAACACCAATGACCGAATACCCAAACGGGAAAGTTTTTGTTTGGTGATTGAATATTGGGTATTGGTGATTAATTGGAGCCTGGTTATTGGTGATTGGTTATTCATAATCTATTACCTTATCAATGTCATTATATTTTCCGTCATGGACGCAACATCAAGTCCTTCGAACTTCAATACCTCTTCTGTGTCGCCTGACGTCCCGTATGCCTTCGCCCCGAAGGACTCCATCCGCCCTTTGTAGCCGTTCTTCAAAAGATGCTGCGCCAGGAGCGGGGCGATCCCGGTATGGACGTTGTGGTCCTCGTAGGTGATGATGGCGGGGACCTTCATGATCTTCTCCATGGCAGCGGCGTCGACCTCCCGCACGCAGGGCATATTGACCACGATCACGCTCACGCCCTTCTTCTGCAGGCTTTCCTGTATCTGCAGAGCCCTTGCCACCATCCCGCCGTAGGTAATGATGGCGCCGTCCCGGCCTTCGCCGAAGATCTCCATCCTGCCGTATTCGAACACGTAGCCGTCCCC
>JAKQBZ010000343.1 GCA_029559435.1 Deltaproteobacteria bacterium
TGTTATCCTTTGGGTAGTAGATTTTTGACGGCCTTGCAGTGGTGAAATCGAGCGACCTTTTTTGAAGCAGTTCCGGGTTTGCAACGATATCAAGGGAAGCGTTCTTTCGTTCAGCGTAAAGCTGACACCCTTCATGGAGCGAAGCGAGATATGCGGCTCGCCGGCGATGACCGAGACGGCCCCCTGCGGATCCAAAAGCCCGATTGCCTTTAATTCGCTTTCCTTAATAAGGAAATCCTTGTCTTTTGCCAGGTAGACAAAATGTTCTCCTTTATCTTCCTGGTTAAGGGTGACGTTTACGATGATCTGCTCAGGGCCTGAGGGATCCTGGGCTGAAGATATTCCAAGGAATACAAGCGGAATGATAAATGTAAAAAAAAATAACTTATACGATGGCCAAAGCCATCCGGATATTTGTTTTATGCTGAGTCTATTGAAGGCACATGGCTCTTTGGACATCCAGACTATCTTTCACAGTAAACTGATCGGTCTTTGCATCTATCTCGAGCTTTACGATCTTGCCGCACAGCTCCTTTGGTATCTCTGTTGTGTATTGCCTCGTGACGCCGTTTAAAAGGTACCATCCGGGCAGATCCCTTGAAAAGACCGTTTCTTTGTCGGCGCCGATCCCCTTTACGGTAATTGTTTGAATGACAAAATGCGAATTCCCGGTATTTTTTATAGGAACGGTAAGAATGCCCTTGTCCATGCTTATTTTCTCAATAACGCCTTTAAATTCCTCTTTAACAGGCTTAAAAAATATGGGCACGCCGAACCGTATTGTGAATGTGATGTGGGCGCCTTCGGCCTTTTGAGGCTTGGGTATCTCCTCGATAAAGAGCCGGTAGGACTTTTCCCTGTCAGCCCGGGGGACCTTCATGCCTGCCCTGATTATCTTCTTGTCGCCAGGCTCAACGACCATCATCTTTGGAAAAAAGATGATGTCGGCAGTTTCGGTATATTTGTCTTTTCCTTCTCCATCCTGCGCCCATTCAAAGGCCTTTATCTGGTAGTTGATCTTGTCGGGAGTGCCGTTGGATACCGTTAGGATCCCGCTTGTCACTTTGGTGGTAAAGTCCAGCCGTATCGGCGATACGCCCCAATCCTGGCCGGAGCAGATAAACGGCGCCTGCACTATGGAGAAGAGGGACACAGAGGCTATAAATATAATTTTTAATATGATTTTTACAGGAAAACGCCTCATTCTAATCTGTACTATATCAGAAGTGTTGGGAGATGACAATCCGAATCGTGTTTAAGATGGCTGTACGGACACATTAACGGGCCATGCGTAGGTGCCCGGCTGTGTGTTTTCCGACAGGACAAAGCGATAGCTGAGCTCAACCGTATCGTTGCCTTTTATGTAGGGCCTGAGAACAAAGCCGCCCGCTGAGCTGAGGCTGAGGTCATTCCCCATGCCTTTTATATGGATCTCTTTAAACGGTTGGGCGATGCCCTGGAATGTCAGCAGGTAGCCTTTGGGGCTGTTATTTTTTACCTGCAGCCTTGAGGCTGCATTGATGTCGATATAGCCCTTCTTGATATCGGTCATTGTAATGGTTATTTCGGGCAGCTGGTAGAGTACTTTTAGCTGTGAGTATGCCATGACCCGGGCCGAGACGGCGACCTTTGCGCTTGATGAACCTGCATGGGCTACGTTGCCGTTCGGCGTTGAGGCGAGCGATAGTATGGCTGCCAGCACCGCGGTAATGAGCATGTTCTGGATCCGGAGGCCGCTGGAAACCTGTTTTTTTGTTAGATAGCCTGCCTCAACGAGGACCTCGCCGATCTTTTTATGGGACAGCTTTTGTTTTCGTAATGCATTTTCGAGCTGATCCCTTGTAATGTATTGATTGGCGACGAGTATCTCGCCGAGCCGGAACGGCTGGAAACCTGATGACCGTGAGACCTGGTTTTTCTGGAACTTTAAAATTGCGTTGAGCTCTTTGTCGTTGATCAGCCCGTGGCGTATAAGTATCGCCCCGAGCTTTTCGCCTGTCCGTTTTTGCTCTGTCAGGGCATGATTTAGCTGCTGCTTTGTAAGGCGCTTTGCCTGAATGAGCAATTCGCCCAGGAGCTGGCGAACGCCCGCCGCTACCTTTACGGCATCCTGCAGGGAAGAGAGGTTTTTTTGAACAGACAGGACCATCTGAAGATGGGAGAAATTGAGAAGCCCCATCCTGACAAGTATCTCGCCGAGCTGTATATTGGTTTCTTCCTGCCGGCTGAGGGCGTCCTTAAGGTCCTGGGAAGAGATAAATTCGCCGTCTACAAGTATATGGCCCAGGAGCCTTTTTGTCATTCTGCAGAACATGTTGCCGCCTGTGTCTGATATATTTTGCCCAATCACGTTCATACGACTGCAAACATCCTTATCCGTGCCGGCGGTTGACGAAAGCCTAAGGGTTGATCGTCAGCGTCACCGTATCGGTATAGCTGCCGGCGGACGCGTTGATGTAATCGGCCTCTGCTACCGTTGAGGCAATGTCCATCGTTATCGCAGAAGATTTGCCCGTACCGGTCCCCGTTGTCGTGTAGGTGAAGGAGTAGGGGATGTACTCGGTCAGGGTGGCATGCTTCATCCGGTGGGTGGTCCCTGATTTGTTCAGGCCGTCGTCGTCGG
>JAKQBZ010000079.1 GCA_029559435.1 Deltaproteobacteria bacterium
CCCCGTTGTCATTGACGGTGTTTATACTATATCTGTTTGGAACACATATCAAGGCAAAGGGGGATTGATTATGGAGAAATTAATTGCTGAATATCTGGCCCGGATCCAATTGGGCGGCGTACAGATATGCGAGAACCTGGGGGTTGTCCCGCTCCTCTTCCCCGGCAACGGCGGGCCGGAGTACATGACCCTCAAAGAGGCCCTTGAGAGGGGCGCAATGATCGTCACAGAAGTAAGCGAAGGGGGCTCGGTCCCCGAACTGAAGGTTATCAACAAGGGGGATGCGGCGGTCCTTCTCCTCGACGGTGAGGAGCTCGTCGGGGCAAAGCAGAACCGCGTACTCAACACGACGATCCTTGTCGGCGCCCACATGGAGGCGGTCATACCGGTGAGCTGCACCGAGCACGGGAGGTGGTCGTACACGTCCCGGGAGTTCATGGACTCCGACGTGGTCATGTATGCCAAGGCCAGGAGGGAGAAGGCCCGTGATGTCACAATGAACCTCAAGACATCCGCAGGCTATCGATCTAATCAGGGGGCCGTCTGGGAAGGCATCGAAGAGATGAGGATGAATGCGGAGGTGAGCGCCCCCACGGGCGCCATGAAGGACGTTTTCGAGCAGAAGGCGCTCGACCTCAACGAGTACATCGAGGCGATACCGCTCATCCCCGGCCAGAATGGCATGATGGTCTTCATCAACGGCGCCATAGTCGGGTTTGACATCCTTTCGCGTTCTGCGGCGTATGCGTCCCTCCACACAAAGCTCCTCAAGAGCTACGCCATGGAAGCGCTCCTTGATCGGAAAAGGCACTTTCCTGTCCCTGCAATCGAGGCGGCAAAGGGCTTTCTCCGGGCGGCCGATATGATCGAGGAGAAGAAGTACCGTTCCACCGGCCTTGGCTGGGACTACCGCTTCGAGGCGCCGGGAAAGGTGGGCTCCGCCCTTGTCCATGAGGACAGCGTGATCCACATGGCTTTCTTTTCCATCACCGAGAGCGAAAAGATCGGCAATATGTCAGGCTTCAGGCAGCGAAGAGGGTACAGGAGGTGAGAGGATCGAGGAGCGAGGGGCGAGGTTGTTTTATTTAGCGCGCCCAATGCTGCGTGTTCATGCTATACTGAAATTAAGATGATGGAGGGAGAGATTGTCAAGGACGCTTAATGATGTTGTATCGCTTATCTGGTCAGGTGCATTGAAGTTCATTAAAGTCGAGATCGGCGGATGCGAAACCTTTGCCATCAGTATTGTCAAAAATGAGGAGGGGAGCATGACGATCGAGCCTGTAGCCATCGTCGTCAATGATGATATCTTTGCATTGATAAAGCCCGACCTCGGTGACATAAAGTTTACCGTCGAGGGATTTACGAAACAGTAAAACGATGGATGATTTTTTTGACATGCTCGGCATATCGATCTTCTCGTCAGGCGGGAAGTGGTGCACGCTGAACAACATGCCCTGCATCCCGCTGCCGTCCTGCGATCAGTACCGGGAAGGGGGTTCCTGCAGATATGAATCCGGCAGAGAAGGGGGTGACGATGATGAATGACCTCCATCTCAGCAAATCGCTCTTTATCCGCGGGCTGCAGTGCCACAAGTCCCTTTACCTCCAGAAACACCACCCGGAGCTGAAGGACGAGACGCCGCCCTCACGGGAGGCCCTCTTCCGGAGCGGCTCGGAGGTGGGTGTCGTTGCGCAGGGCCTTTTCCCCGGCGGGGCCACCATCCCCTACGACCCCGATACCTATGACAGGCAGGTAGCGCTCACGCAGGAAGAGATCGCGCAAGGCGCATCCACGCTCTATGAGGCCGCCTTCCACTTCGACAACGTCTTTGTGAAGGTGGACATCCTCAACAAGGGCAAAAACGGCTGGGACATCTATGAGGTAAAAAGCTCCACCTCGATAAAAGATGTCTATATTCCGGACGCGGCTGTCCAGTATTATGTGGTGAAAGGCTCCGGCCTGCCGGTCTCGCGCATCTTCCTTGTCCATATCAACAACCAGTATGTGAGGGAAGGCGGGATCGATGTCCGGCAGCTCTTCACCGTCAACGACGTGACCTCCGAGGTCCGGCAGATGCAAGACACCGTCGAGGGAGAGCTCGATGCCCAGAAGACGATGCTCCGCGGCGACATCCCCAGGATCGACATCGGCCCTTACTGCTCGGACCCCTACGAATGCGACTTCGTGGGGCACTGCTGGGAGCACATCCCCGACGAGTCGGTATTTGATATCAGGGGCAGTAAAAGCTTGCCGTTCACGCTCTATAACCGGGGCATAGTCCGCCTCGAAGAAGTGCCGCTCTACATGCTTACGCCGAACCAGCGGCTCCAGGTGGAGGCAGCCCTCGAGAGGAAGGTCGTCATCTCAAGCGAGGCGGTCAGGGAATTTCTCGATTCCCTCTGGTATCCGCTCTATTTCCTCGACTTCGAGACCGTCGGCGCCGCCGTCCCGCTTTTCGACGGGACGAGGCCTTACCAGCAGGTGCCGTTCCAGTATTCGCTGCATTACCTGGAAGATGAGGACGCCGGCCTCCTGCACCATGAATACCTCGCAGACCCGAAGATCGACCCGAGGGAAGAGCTCATCAAAAAGCTCGCCAGCGAGATCCCGCAGAACGCCTGCATCCTTGCCTATTATGCGGGGTTCGAGGCAGGGGTATTGAGGGGCCTTGCCGAATGGCTCCCGAAATATCGCGACGACATTGATGTGATGCTCGGCAACCTGAGAGACCTCGCTGTCCCCTTCCAGAAGAAGGACGTTTACCACTGGCAGTTCAGCGGCTCCTATTCGCTGAAATACGTTCTCCCTGCCCTTGTCCCTGACTTACGCTACGAGGATATGGAGGTTCGCGACGGCGACATGGCCATGCAGGCCTATTTCAGGATGCGGGGATCAGGCGATCCGGAAGAGATCGGCAGGCTCCGCAGCGCCCTCCTCGCATACTGCCGCCTCGACACCCTGGGGATGGTGAGGATCATTGAAAGGCTGAAGGAGATGACGAAATGACAGTTGCAATCCGGATGATTCCCCGCAGCGCGCTGCGGGGTGACACTGTTCCCTCTCCCCTCGCGGAAGAGGGTAGGGTGAGGGGGCTAAATCATGCCGTTTCTATCCTCTGATACCGGAAGGGTAGTTCATTGAAAGAAAGGATGCTCGGCGGATTGTGGGGCGCAGTCGTAGGGGATGCCCTCGGCGTGCCCGTGGAATTTCAAAGCAGGGAAGAGCGGAAGAAAGACCCTGTAACCGATATGCGGGGATACGGGACCTTCAACAAGCCGCCCGGCACGTGGTCGGACGACAGCTCGCTTATGCTCTGCAGCGTGGAGAGCCTGCTCGGTGGTTTCGACACGAACCGCATGGGGGAGCTCTTTGTCCGCTGGATGAAAGACGGGTATTGGACGCCGCAGGGCGTTGTCTTCGATATAGGCAATGCAACGAGGAGCTCGATCCAACGGATGATGAGCGGCACAGCTCCGGAGGCGGCAGGAGGCGACAGCGAGTATGACAACGGGAACGGGTCGCTTATGCGCATCCTGCCGGTCGCCATCTATTTCGGGAGATCCTCTCCTTCCTCTATCATCGGCCATGCGCACAAGGCGTCGGCCCTCACGCACCGGCACTGCATCGCCCAGGCGGCGTGCGCCTTCTACTGCATCATGGTGAAGGCCCTGCTGGAAGGAGCAAACCCTCACGGGGCATATGAGCTGACGGCATACGTAGTGCAAAGCTATTATGACAAGCTGCCTTTCCGCAGCCGATTGCCGTTCTCCCATTTCTCCCGCCTCTTCTCCGGCAATATAGCGGATCTCCCCGAAGACGAGATACGGTCAGGCGGCTATGTCGTTCACACCCTCGAGGCGGGCATCTGGTGCCTCCTCAATTCCAGCTCATACAGAGAATCGGTCCTCAATGCGGTCAACCTCGGTGAGGACACCGACACGACCGGTATTGTCGCCGGCGGCCTGGCGGGGATCCATTACGGCTACGACGCCATCCCGGAAGAATGGCTTTGCCGGATAGCGCGGAGAGATGATATCCAAAAGCTCTTCGAACAGTTCATCAGCTCTACATTATCCCGTTGACCTGCGTAGTTATTCTTGGTAATCTTTCACGCCTCAATACTGCGGCTACAATTACAAGGAAGGTGAAATATTATGAGAAGGATTGCCTGTTTTTGCCTGACACTTTGTTTGATCGTTCTTGCCGTAAACGTACATGCGGCCCCGAAGGATATAAAAGGAGCTTCTGAGCTGACAATGCTGACGGAGGAATACCCGCCTGTCACGTTCATGAAGGACGGGAAGGTCACCGGTTTTGTCACAGACATAGTGCGCGGGATCATTGGCCGCCAGGGCATTCCGGACAAGATCCGGCTGACATCCTGGGACGAGGCTTACACCACAGCGCTGAAGACCCCCAATGTAGTGCTTTTCAGCGCCGAGAGGACCGATAAAAGAGAGAAGATGTTTCAGTGGGTGGGGCCGGTCGGCAAGAACAGCGCGATATTTTACGCGAAGAAAGGCTCCGGCATAAAGATCAAAAGCCTGGAAGAGGCCAGGAAGCTTACCGCCATTGCTACCACTACCAACTGGTTTACCGAACAGTATCTCAAGAACAAAGGGTTTACGAACCTGGTCAGCTCCCCTCTCCCGACCGCCAACGTCAAGCAGCTCATGGACGGAAGCGTGCAGGTCTCGGTCTTTACCGATATTACCGTTCCGGAGATCGTGAAAAAGGCGGGATACAGCATGGAAGACCTGGAGCCGGTATTTCTTGTGAGCAACACCTATTTTTATATCGCCATATCGCTCGGAACACCGGCGGAGGTGGTTGCAAAATGGCAGTCCGTTTTGGATGCCATGAAGGCGGACGGCACCTTCGAAAAGATATACCGGAGCTACATTCCCAATGCGGACCTCAAGGACCTTCTAAAGCTTTCCCGATAAGCGCCGCCTTTGCTTACATGGCACCAAGGGCAGGGAATCAATAGGATCGGGTCACGATCACCCGCAAAATATATATATGACAAACGCTATTTTGCCGGCCGGAAGGCGAGATAGGCCAGCCTTATCGAAGAGAACTGTCGGCGCAGTAGATCCTGAAGCTGCACCGGCAATCATCGACAGGATCCGCAAAACCCTGAGGATTAAAAGCGTCCCCACGGGGATTCGAACCCCGGTTGCCGGCGTGAAAGGCCAGTGTCCTAGGCCTCTAGACGATGGGGACATGTGGGCCGTGCAAGACTTGAACTTGCGACTCTCTGCTTAAAAGGCAGATACTCTACCAGACTGAGTTAACGGCCCATGAAGTTTATTAAGATAAGAAAAATTTTACGCAAAGTCAAGGGTTATAAGAACAGCTGTCAGCGATCAGCCGCCAGCTTAAAGCCTTTTTTGTTTTAGCTGAAAGCTGATCGCTGTTTGCTGAGAGCTTCTGCTTACCCCTTACGCCTCACGACTTACGACTGACGGGTTCAATATGTTGACAAGCTGCGGCATTTTACATATTCTAACCACATGCAGCAGGCCGTCTATGTGGTCATAGCTTATCTTATCGGCTCGATACCGATCGGCGTGATGCTTGCCAGGCTCAAGGGCAAAGACCCCCGAAAGACCGGGAGCGGCAATATAGGCGCAACAAATGTGATGCGTACGGCAGGAAGGGCACTCGGGATCGTTACGCTTTTCGGGGATATCGCAAAAGGCTTCCTGCCGACATTCATAGCGATACGGTGCGGTATGCCGAAGGAGGTCGTGGCGGTAATAGGTTTCGCAACCTTCGTGGGCCACCTGTTCCCCGTCTTTCTGAAGTTCCGGGGAGGGAAGGGGGTGGCAACGGCGCTTGGCGTCTATCTTGCCGTAGGCCCCATCGCCATAATTCCCTGCTTTGTTGTCTTTGTCGCTATTTTACTGATATGGCGGTATGTGTCCCTGGGGTCGCTCGCCGGCGCAGGGATAGTGCCTTTCGCGATGTACGCGCTGAAAGTGCCCGTTGAATATGTCTTGCTCGCTTTTGTCATTGCGGCCTTCGTGTTCATCAAGCACAAGGACAACATCAGGCGGCTTATTAAAGGGCAGGAGAATAAGATAAAATTCAGATGACAGCTCGACATTAAATAACCAATAACCAAATTCCCATCACCAATTAATATTCAATAACCAATGACCGAATACCCAAACAAGAGGCAATGCCGACGATTTTGTTTGGTGATTGGGTATTGGTGATTAATTGGAGCTTGATTATTGGTGTTTGGTCATTCTCTTCACTCCACGAACAAGGATACCAGCTTC
>JAKQBZ010000089.1 GCA_029559435.1 Deltaproteobacteria bacterium
CTATACTGGTCTTGAGCTCAACGGCCGGGGAAGCAGGCAGGGGAGCGGCCATGCTGCTGAGTTATTCGCTCGGCCTCGCCATACCTTTCCTTATATCAGGCCTGCTGATCAACAACTTCCTGTCCTATTTCAAGGCCGTAAAGAAGCACCTGAGGGCCCTGTCGGTCATCAGCGGCGTCTTCCTAATCGTAATCGGCATAATGATTTTCACCAATTCATTCGGGATGCTTACGGGGCTGTTTGAGAGGGTGTTTTCCCCTTGACTAAAGGCGGTTTTAACCTATAATAGATGTTAGATGGTAGAAAAGCTAAAAAAGAACTTACGAGATAAGATCCTTAGAAGGTTAAAAATCCAAAAGGAGGAAGAAAGGCATAGTAAGAGCCTCGCTATAAAAAGGAGGCTTTTGTTGTTGCCCGAGTTCAAAAGGGCGAACGTCATAATGTTTTACGTCTCGAAAGGCGGCGAAGTGGAGACGATGCCGATGATCGAGGCGGCTTTGGAACGTGGTAAGGCAGTTCTGGTGCCGGTCATTAAAACGAGAAAGAAAAAAATGGTGGTATCCGAGGTAATGGATCCCGATAAAGATCTGGTTAGAGGCCCTTACGGAATTTATCAACCGAAGGCGCATTTTGAGGTGTTTCATCCGCGTTCGATAGACCTTGCTATAGTCCCCGGAGTTGCGTTCGACAAGAAAGGCAACCGCCTGGGGCGCGGCATGGGCTATTACGATAAATTCCTTACGAGGCTCCGTCCAGGAGTCCCGACAGTAGGTCTCGCATTCAAATTCCAGGTCGTCAGGAAATTACCCACCCTTTCTCACGACAGGCCCGTCACCAAACTCCTTACCGCATAACTCTAATATAGCCAGGTTTTTACAAAGGGGGAACCAAGATGAACGCTGTTTTAGCCATCGTCCTCTGGCTTGTCATATTCATAGCCGGAGGCTTAGTAGGTTTTTTAGCAAGAAAGATGTATGCGGAGAAGAAAGTCCAGTCCGCCGAAGAGAGAGCCAAGCTCATCATAGCGGAAGCCGAAAAGAAGGCGCAGGAGAAGAAGAAGGAAGTAGAGCTTGAATCCAAAGAGCTGCTCCATAACATAAGGGCGGATTTCGAAAAAGAGACGAAGGACAGGCGCGCGGAACTGCTTAATACGGAAAAACGCCTGATCCAGCGCGAAGAGAACCTCGACAAGAAAGTCGAGGTCATGGATAAGAAGGAAAAAGAACTTAACGATAAGATCAAGGACCTGTCCACGAAGGAGCAGAAGCTCCGCTCGATGGAAGAGGAATATAGGGTCATGCTGGCGGAGGAGAAGGACAGGCTGCAGCGGGTGTCGGGATTGACGGCCGAAGAAGCCAAGAAGCTGCTCCTTTCGAGGATGGAAGAGGACGTGAGGCAGGAAGCCGGCCTCATGATAAAGAAGATAGAGGAAGAGACGAAACAGGAATCCGACAAGAAGGCGCGCGAGATACTCGCGACCGCCATACAGAGATGCGCCGTCGAGCATACGGTCGAGTCGACGGTCTCGGTGGTCAACCTGCCGAATGACGAGATGAAAGGCAGGATAATCGGGCGCGAGGGGCGCAATATCAGGGCGCTCGAGATGGCGACCGGCATAGACGTCATAATCGACGATACCCCGGAAGCGGTCATA
>JAKQBZ010000117.1 GCA_029559435.1 Deltaproteobacteria bacterium
AAGGCGATCGCGACATCGAAATTCCCCCTGCTTGTCTCCATCACGGTTGCCGTTGTGAGCACCCGCGAGTATCCCTTGATGTTGCCGCCGACCATGATGGAAGCGCCGATCTCCGATATAACCCCTCCGAACCCTGCCATAATTGCCGCAAGCAGGGAAAGCCGCGCCTCTTTTATAAGCATCCAGACCATCTGGAGGCGCGTTGCGCCGAGGGCAAGGATCTGAAGGCGGAGCTTCTTGGGGAGCTGCTGCATTGCCGCAACGGTGATGCCCA
Source organism: Deltaproteobacteria bacterium (assembly GCA_029559435.1). GTDB lineage: Bacteria > Desulfobacterota > Syntrophorhabdia > Syntrophorhabdales > Syntrophorhabdaceae > UBA5609. The sequence goes on from JAKQBZ010000117.1 coordinate 275, forward strand.
TTACGATCGGGGTTGCAATGATGGATTGGGCGATGATGATGGCTAAGGGCGTATAGAGGATGCCGAGAAATCCGAAGGGGCCGTTGCGCCAGAGAAAGATGGTCACGAAAAGCCCGACCACAACGGGCGGGAGCCCCATGCCGGTATTGACGAGGCTTACCACGGCCCTTTTGCCGGGGAATTCGTTGAGGGCGATCACCGTCCCGATCGAAACACCGATGAAGACGCTGATAAGGGTTGCGAGTCCCGACACCTTGAGAGACAGAAGGGTAATATCCAGTACTTCGCGGTCAAGTGTTACAAGAAGCAGGAACGCCTTCTTTATTCCTTCAAGGATCAGGTCCACTTTAACGCCTCACATATTCAGCCGTCAGCTATCAGCTTACAGCAATCGGCTAATAGTATGTCGTATATCGTATATAGTATGTCGTAACTTCCACTTCGACTTTATGTCTTTTTGCAATTTTGATATACGATCTGATGAGCTATATGCCATGAGCTATGAGCTAATTCCCCCTTCCCCTTTATTTTCCCAGATCCTCCACTTTCTTCCCGGCGTCAGGGAAGAAAAGCGGTGAGCCGAACTTGTCCACGCCAAAGGTCTTGATGATGTCCTGAGTTTCCTTGGACACCATGAAGCCTGCGAAGGCCTTTCCGCCAGGCGCGTTGACCTTGGGGAATTTTGCGGGGTTTGCCTCGATCACATGGTAGATGTTGAGGAGGATCGCGTCGCCCTCTGCCAGTATATCGAGGCTAAGGTTTTTCTTCAGGGCAAGGTATGTTCCCCGGTCGGCGAGGGTGTAGGCCTTTTTCTCAGAGGCAACATTGAGGGTCTGCCCCATGCCGAGCCCGGTCTGCTGATACCACTTCTCGCCTTCGTATTTGACAGCGGCTGCCTTCCATATAGCCTTCTCTTTTGAATGGGTGCCGGAGTTGTCTCCCCTTGAAAGAAAAAGGCTCTGGGCGGCGGCGATCTTCTTGAACGCCTCAGCCGCTGACTTCACGCCCTTGATCTTTGCGGGGTCCGCCGACGAGCCTACGATGATAAAGTCGTTGTGCATGATAAGCTGCCTGTTAATGCCATAGCCGTCTGCCACAAATTTCTTTTCTGCAGCGGGGGAATGGACGAGCAGGACGTCGGCCTCGCCCTTCTGGCCCATTGCCATGGCCTGCCCTGAGCCGACGGCGATGGTCTTCACGAAATAGCCGGTCTTTTTCTCGAAGATTGGGATAAGGACATCGAGAAGCCCCGAATCCTGTGTGCTCGTTGTCGTCGCCAGGATGATGTTCTTCTGCTGCGCATCAACGGATGGTACAACCAGAAAGGATGACAGGATGATCAATGCAATGATGGCGATCAGTGTACGTGCTGTTTTTTTCATGACGGCCTCCTTTTCTATTTTTTTAATTCATGCCTTGAGATTTTCTCCACTCCTTCGAGTTGGGGAAAAAGAGCGGGCTTCCATACTTATCCTTGCCGAAATCTTTTATGATTGCCTGCCCCTTGTCCGGCGCGGTAAGCCACTTTACAAATGCCATTGCGCCTTCGTAGTTTGCCTTGCTGAATTTTTTAGGGTTAACCGGTATGAGAGTGATATAATTAAGCAACGCTTTGTCCCCTTCAACAAGTATGGCGAGCTTGATCTCATTTTTCAGCCCGAGGTAAGTAGCCCTGTCGATAACGGTATAAGCTCCTCGCTGGTCAGCGTAGCGAAGGGTAGGCACGTTCCCTTCAAAGCCTTTTTCATACACGACGTACCAGCTGCCCGAGGGTTTTATGTCTGCCTTCCCCCACAAATTCATCTCGGCGACATTGGTCCCTGATTTATCTCCTCTTGACACAAAGAGGGCTCCCTTCCCGGAGATCTTTTGCAGCGCAGCCGCAGCGCCTTTCATCCCCTTGATGCCCGCAGGGTCGCTGGCAGGGCCGACGATAACAAAATCGTTGTACATCAGGTCGATCCTCTCCGTCCCGAACCCCTCGTTAACGAACTTTTCCTCCAGGGATTTAGCATGGACCATTACCAGATCGATGTTGCCCTTCCTCGCAATGTTCATTGCCGCTCCTGTCCCTGCGCCGACATGCCGTACCCGTATCCCGGCCTCTTTTTCGAACTGGTCCTCCAGGAGGCCCACAATGCCGGAATCTATCGGGCCGATCGTGCTCGACAGCAAGATAAACTTGCCATCCTCGGCCGGGCACAGCCCGGGGCTTGTCAATGAAACGACCAACAGAACGATACAAAGCCAGTATTTCATAAACCCCATAACAATCCTCCTTATAAAAACATAATATCCTCAATAAAAATAGACTAATTCATCACGATATTCAATGATAAATTATTATAGTAACAAATAATAACTTATTATAACCATTCAGCAAGGATGACGTTCAAGAAGCAGATAACCTGGTTAATGAAAAAAGGTTGAGCGTTCATAACTTATTATGTATTTATGCTATATAATATAAGAAGTAATACTAAAGAAAGGAGGGCAATACAATGAAGGTAAGCGCCCGCAACGTACTCAAAGGCAAGGTGAAAGGCATAACGCCCGGTGCTGTTAATTCTGAGATTGTCATTGAGCTTCCTGGCGGTCTGGAGATTGCTTCGATTATCACGAAAACCTCCGTTGAAAATCTACGGCTCGCTATAGGTAAAGAGGTCTATGCGGTCATAAAGGCTTCGAACGTTATTATTGCTACCGACTGAGGAGCATAAACGGGCAACTGAAAAAAGAGGGATCCAAGTTTTTCCGAAAGAAACAGAGTTTGAAAATCCTTTATCTTTCCTATATACTGAGAGGACAATATGGAGATACTTTCGGCAAGGGACCTGTCAGGCTATCTGAGGATCAACGAGAAAAAGATCTATAAGCTGGCGCAGGAATCGAAGATACCTCACCTGAAGATCGGCGGCAAGATCGCATTCACAAAGGAGTTGATAGACCGGTGGATCCTTGAGAACACCGAGAGGGAGAAGGTGATCCTCATCGCCGGCAGCGACGACCATCTCCTTCGGAAGATGATCGACATCTATAACAACGAAAAGGCGGGGATCATATTCTACGCCCCTGTAGGGAGCATCAACGGGCTGAAGATACTCAAGAGAAATGCCGCAACCATGTCCTGCGTGCACATCCTCGATGTCGAAAAAAGGGCCTACACCCTTTCGTACATAGACCGTTATCTCTCGGCAGAGGGCTATGTGGTGGTCCAGCTCTTCTTCAGGGAGCAGGGGCTTTTTGTAAGGAAGGGAAACCCCAAAGGGATAAGCTCGCTGAAGGATATCGCCGGCAATGACGTAGCCTTTATAAACAGGAACCAGGGCTCAGGGACAAGGCTGCTCTTTGATTTCCTTATCGGAGAAGAAAAGATCACGCCGGATCGCATCAAGGGGTATGCCCGGGAGGTCGGCTCCCACATCGAGGCCGGGCTGCGGGTCCTCGGGGGCAGCGGCGACTGCGCGCTTGGCATACGCTATATTGCCAATATCCTTGGCCTCGATTTCATTCCCCTCTTTAACGAACGCTTTGACATGGTCATTCCTGAAGACCATTTTCACAGCGTGCAGGTGAAGTCCTTCCTCTCCTTTTTTGAGCAGCAGCGCCTCGTAAGCAGCATAAGCGATTTTGCAGGCTATGATGTGAGCAACACCGGCGGCATCCTCTATCCCCACGCGTGAAACAACCAAATGCAATCTAAGGGCCGGCAATACAGGCAGCGCATAGAGGTATCTGTTAAGAAGGGGTCTGAAGAATTGCTCCCCGAAGAGATCTACGGCGAGTGCCTGTCGGGTGGTATCTGGATCGAGGAGGCAAAGAACAAGACCGTCATCAAGGCCTACCCGGAAGATGCAGGCGCTTTTCAGGATCTCCTCAAAAGATCAGGCATCAGGGTATACGAGATAAGGATTGTGCAGGAGAAGGACCAGGATTATGCAGAGCTGACAAAAAGATATTTTCAGCCGATCAGGATAGAGGATATCATTGTCGCTGCGCCATGGAACAAGCACGGGGAAAAGAAAAAGACGATCATCATTGAGCCGGGCATGGCCTTCGGGACAGGGAGGCATGAATCGACGAGGATCATGATAAGGCTGATGAAAGATGCGGATATAGGCGGAAAAGAGGTCCTCGACCTCGGGTGCGGCTCGGCGATCCTCTCCCTCTATGCGGCCCTCAAGGGCGCGAAAAGGGTTACCGCCGTAGACAACGACAAAGACGCAATAGAATCAGCGAGAAAGAACCTGTCGCTTAACAACATAACGAACATCCGCTTTGCCTGCGCAGGGCTGGAAAATGTTAAAGGCAGATACGATATCGTCCTGGCAAACCTTGATATAAGGACATTCTCGGACCACGCGCAGCATATTATGAAACTATCGAAGCGCGGCGGCACCGTCATCATCTCCGGCATTCTGGGAAAAGACGCGAAGCGTGCCCTTTCTCTTTTCCCATCCTGGACGCTGGTAAGAATGGAGAAGAAAAACTCCTGGCGAGGATTCGTTCTGAAGCGAACAGAGAACTGAAGTTCAACGTTCTATGTTCAACGTTCAACGTTAAACCCGGATAAGTCGTTAACACAATGTCGTGATGTCCCGCAGACACGCAATTAAACCAGCTCACAGCTCATAGCTCATAGCAAAATCAAATCCTAATATCGAAATCCTAAACAAACTCAAATGTTCCAACGTTTAAATTCAAAACGTAAAAAATCTCTTACGCTATTCTTCCTTGCTTATTATGTTTTGTTTTTGCCATCAGCTATGAGCTATGAGCGGCTTTTATTCGAAGAGGGCTTTTGAGAAGTCTTTTGCGCTGAAGGGGATCAGGTCGTCGATCTTTTCCCCAACCCCGACATACCGCACCGGTATCTTCAGAGAATGAGCGATGGGAAGCAGGAAGCCGCCTTTGGCGGTTCCGTCAAGCTTCGTGATCACGATGCCCGTGATCGAAAGGGCCTCGTTGAAGGTCTTTGCCTGGGCAATGGCATTCTGCCCGTTCGTGGCGTCTACGACGAGCAGCGTCTCATGGGGCGCCCCTTCAAGCTCTTTGCCGACGACGCGCTTGACCTTCTTCATCTCTTCCATGAGGTTTGCCTTCGTATGGAGCCTGCCGGCTGTGTCAAGGATCAGGACGTCGATGTCCCGCGCCTTCGCTGCCTTTGTGGCATCAAAGGCCACCGCTGCAGGGTCTGACCCTTCGGCGTGCTTTACGACATCTATGCGCAGCCTGTCTGCCCATGCCTGGAGCTGCTCAATTGCCGCGGCCCTGAATGTATCGCAGGCGCCGAGAAGAACCTTTTTCCCTGCCGCAGTGTATATGTTGGCAATTTTTGCTATTGTGGTGGTCTTGCCGACCCCGTTCACGCCGATGCAGAGGATAACAAAAGGCTTGCGGCCGTTTGTTGCAGCAGGAGCTTCGATGCCTGACAGCATCTTTTCTATCTCTTCTCTCATGACCTTTTTTACATCTTCCGAGGTCTTTACCTGCCCCCTTTTCCACCTTTCCTTCAACGAGGACATGAGCAGCTCTGCGGTCTCAACGCCCGCATCAGAAAGAATGACCGCCTCTTCGATCTCATCAAAGACGCTCTCGTCTATGGGCTTTCCCGATATGACCCATTCGATCTGGGTGACGAGCTGGTCCCTCGTCTTTGCAAGGCCGTTCTTTATCTTCTCAAAAATTCCCATTGGCTATCTTTCAGATGAGGCTGATTATTGTGATTCCGGCGTATGTGGCTTTCCGCATACCTTGCAAAATCCTTTTTCATCGATAACGCCTATGCACGAGCCGTCGCTGCAAAGGATTCTTTCAGAGAAATCATCATGTTCCTGATGTTCATTAACCGGGGCCGTTAATTCGCTGCCGCAGAGGTAGCAATATGGCCCGAGTTTGGCGATCTCTTTACCGCAATGGGTGCAGGTTGTGCTTTCCGATTCGCCTGCGCATTTTTCACATAACATGGCGCTCACCTTACCTTTATGATTTTTACCACCTTGCCGTTATCGAACTCGACATAAACGGTATCTTTATTATCAGGCATGATCTTCCAGGAAGGCCGGTACGTCCAGATGATCTTGTTCTCCGGCGTAACGCTTACAATATTCGGTTCGCCAAGCTTTTTACGCACCTCTTCCTCCGTCATGGAGATCATCGCATTTTCCATGGGCGTCTGGGTTTTTTCCTTGGAGCTTTTGAAGAACGTGCATGAGGCAAGAAGGGCAACGATCATGAGAAGCATTATGGTCTTGCAAACGGGAAAACTCCTCGTGGTTTTCCACAATATTTGTGGAAAACGTGTGAAAAAGTTGTAAAAAGACACATTCATCTCCTTGATTTTATTAGCCATACTATTAGTTTGTACAGTTGCTCGGCAACAATTTTCCTCAATTATTTCAAATACTTTTCGAATCAGGCTCGGCATTGGGATCGTTTTTTTCATGGTCATTACATTATCACGGATTATTAAAATTATCAACGGGTTATGTTCCTCCCCCCGAATGGTATTTTTTCGATGCCTTGCGGAGCCTTTCCATCATGGCTTTGCCGATACCCTGTTCAGGGATCTTTTCCGCGTAGATCACATCGACGTCATGACGGTCCAGCTCAATAAGGTATGAAAAAAAATTCGCGGCAGCCTCCCTGAGGTCGCCACCCGGGGAAAGGACCCTGATGTACCTGACGGCAGGCCCTCCCGCCGGTTTTCTGAATGCAAGGAACGAGGCATTTGAGTTCCCGATCTCATCGGCCGAAGCGATGATCTTTAACGGCCTTGCCGGTGCATAATGGAACGGGAGCTCGCCGGGGGATTCACATGTGCCGTCATCCTTTTTTTCCGAGACCGGGCCGACAACTTCCTCCAATTCCTCAACGGTTATCGCACCGTGCCGGTGGATATAGACCTGGTTGTCCCGGTAAGAGATGATGGTCGATTCTATGCCGAAGACGCTGTCCCCGCCGTCAAGGATCAAAGGCAGCCGGTCCTCCAGCATCTTTGCTACATGGCGGGCCTTCGTTGGGCTCATGTATCCGAAAGGGTTCGCGCTGGGCGCGGCGATAGGATTTTTCAACGCCTTGATCAGGCTTAAGGCAACGGGGTGTGAAGGCATCCTGATCCCGACCGTTGCGAGCCCGGCCGTGACAATGTCGGGGATGACCGGTTTTTTAGGCAAGATCACCGTAAGGGGGCCAGGCCAGAACCTGTCTGTCAAACGTACAACCTCAGCAGGCACGTGTCCCGCAAAGGCAGACAGCCAGCGCCTGTCTCCTATATGGACGATAAGCGGGTCAAACCTTGGCCTCTTCTTTACCTCGAAGATCTTCGCAACCGCATAAGGGTTGAGGGCGTCTGCCCCGAGCCCGTAGACCGTCTCGGTGGGAAAGGCGACAATGTCGCCCCTTCTCAGTATTTTCAGGGCTTTTTCGATCGATGCCGGCTTATCGCCGCTTAAAATTTCCATGTGACAATTCTATGCATGTTCGGCTGTAGTATCAAGATTATTCGGAATATATGGGAAGGATGGTTACTGTTGTTTTGGTTCTTCCTTGTCCTTCTCGTCCTTCGGCGTCACATCGATAGAATCGGGCTCGTTCACCGACTTTTTGAAACTCTTTATCCCCTTGCCGATTGCGCCCCCGATCTCGGAGATCCTGCCGGCGCCGAATATGATCAGGACTATGACGAGTATGACAATAAGTTCCGGCATGCCAAGGCCAAACATAACTTCCTCCTTTTGTAACAATAGCACCCTTTGCGGACAATAGTCAATCAATACTCGATACTCGATGCTGGCTACTTCTTCAGCTATCAGCGATCAGCTTTCAGCCATCAGCATAGAGCCTTTTTGTTTCAGCTGACGGCTGTGTGCTGACCGCTGATAGCTATCGAAGATATTTTTCTGGAAAAGACATATCTTTTCTGATACTATACTTTCTCATCGGTCCCATCGTCTAGTGGCCCAGGACGCTGGCCTCTCACGCCGGAAACACGAGTTCGAACCTCGTTGGGACCACCAAACAAACGGCAAATACAGCTCATGGCTGATAGCTCATGGTGATACACGAGTATCTCAACAAGATGCGAAATCCGAAGCACGAATATCTAAATCCTAAACAAATTCGAATGTTCAAAATTCAAAACACAAACAACGCGCTTTTGTTTTGAACATTTGATATTTGAATCTTGATATTGTTTAGAATTTCGATATTAGGAATTAGAGTTTAAAAAGATGAATCCGTGGTTCTATAAACCTGATAAAATGTTCCTGGCGCGCCTGCCACACGACGGCGATCTCCTCCTGTCAATAAAAAATGTATTTAAAGAAAGCGGCATTCAGATGGGTTTCTTTACCGCCATCGGCGCAGTAAAAACTGCTCATGTGGCCTTTTATGACCAGAGAACAAAGACATACACCGACTTTATCATTGATGAACCGGCGGAGATCCTCTCCTGTGTCGGCAACGTCTCAGAGGTTGACGGCGACATATCTGTTCATGCCCATATTACGCTCGGGTTAAAAGACGGCACAGCGAAAGGCGGTCACCTTCTTGAAGGAACTATTATCTTTGCTTCGGAATTATTCGGTATTGCCCTTGATGGTCAGAGACTTGAGAGGCGCTTCGATGACATCACAGGCTTAAAACTCTGGAGTTCTTAAAAAAATCCATATTGAGAAAGGTCTTCAGGGCTAAAACTGCCTTCCCCCTATGGCTCAACATATTCTTTTCTTCTACATTTAATTCTGCGGCGTATTTTCCTATTGCCGGTATAT
>JAKQBZ010000130.1 GCA_029559435.1 Deltaproteobacteria bacterium
GGAGGTGCCGGAGCCGGGGCCGGCGGAGGTGCAGGTGCCGGTGCAGGAGCCGGAGCAGGGGCAGGTGCAGGTGCCGGAGCAGGTGCAGGTGCCGGAGCGGCAGCGGCAGGAGCCGGGGCAGGCGGTGCAGCCGCGGGAGGATTGGCCGCGGGTACCATTGCAGCAGCGGCAGTAGGTGCTGGCGCCATCGCGGCAGGAGTTGCGGCGGCATCAAGCAGCAGCTCAAGCGACACACCAACCGTGCACCATTAAGAAAAAATATCTGTAATAATTCATTAAGGCTGGAAGACATCTTCCAGCCTTAATATTTCCAATGAAAAAAGCCTTCTTCACAATCTTTATTGCCCTGATAATGATCCAGCTTTCATTGAACGGCTATTGCCAGAAGCCCGGAGACGAGCAGGACCGGATACTCGTTGCCGCAGAATCGATCTTCAAGGCCATGAAGAAGAAGGATTACCCGAAGATATGGGCGCTCCTCACAAATGCCTCAAAGAGTATCATCGTTGACGATGTGGTAAAAGAGGAGTCAAAAAGCGGCGGGAAGTATTCGAGGGAAGCGGTCCATAATGATTTCAAGGCGGGCAGCGGGCTTGCAGCGGTATACTGGAGCAACTATCTTGCCGTATTCAACCCCGATATTGTACTGGAGCGAAGCAAGTGGCAGATGGGCAAGGTTGCCGGCGGAAAGGCCGTCATTATTATCACGTATCATAAAGCCGACAGGCCGGCGGAGCTGCAGGTGTTCAAGGAAGACGGGACATGGAAGGTAGGCCTGGAAGAGACCTTCCGGCCTTCACGGCGATAGCCCCGTTGCGATGTGCATTGCCATACAGAAGAGGGCATAATGGCTGACTACGACGATGAAAGGCCGGATTGGCGTGAGCTTGACAGGAGGAAGGACAGGAGCGGGTTCTACGGAAGGCAGGAGAAAGGCGAAAAAGGCGCCAAAAGGGAAGGGCCGAAAAACAGGTGGCAATCAGGCCGCGTTAAAGATGCGCTGGACAGGCTCTTTCTTGGCGACAAGGGCACGCCGGAGCACGATAAATTATTTAGCAAGCTCCACAACTCCTATGGCTCCGGAACCTTCCTGAAACATGTGAATACATACATGGGAAAATACGGGCTGCCCGATGATGCACCGACCCTTTTACTCATCCTCGATACAAAGGACGAAGGCATTATGTCGGCAACTATCGAAAAACTTAAAGGGCTCTACGGCTCGCTGCAGGCAAGGCAGAAAGAGGATGTAAGGAGAAAATTATCGATCCTTTCCATGGCCGACAGGTCACAAAAGGTCCGTGAACAGGCCGGGGAGGCGCTGGAAGAGCTCGGCAAGTAAATGAGCTCATAGCTGATAGCTCATAGCCACTTCAATCACCAATAACCAAACATCAATCACCAAATTAATATCCAATAACCAATGACCGAATACCCAAACGAAGATCATGTAACCCGGATACGTCGTGAGAGCATCCCGATACGATGCTCATCCTATATGGAATATCCGGGTTTATTTATTCTCCGTGACAAAACGCCTGTATGATCTGTCGTATGACCGTTCGCCTTCTTTTGAGAAGAAGCAGCCCGGTATCTGCTTCATCTTTCTGTGGTATGCGACGCATTCGCAGCACTTGCCTTTTCTGCTGCAGCCTTCGTAGGTACATGTGCATGCCTCTTTGTTCTTCTCTATCGTACACTCCATCACCGTTCCCCCTTGCAAAATTTTGTTGCTGTTATATTAAATAACCAATAACCAAACATCAATCACCAATTAATAACCAATGACCGAATACCCAAACGGGAAACAATACCGGAAAGCCCTTGTTTGGTTATTCAAATTGCCGTTTCGCGTGCGAGGTGATCAGGGTATTCGAGCCGTCGGGGATGATGTAACAGACCTTGTCTTTACCATCATCGGCGGCGGTGATCGCATCTTCTATGCTCTTTTTTGGAATAAGCCCCATCTTCTTAACCGATTCGCCGTCAAGGTCTGATACAAAGAATATGCTGCACCTTTCGGCCTTTAAACGCGTTGCGTAAGCAGTCTGCGCGTAGACCTTATCGGCCTTCCTTACATAGGGTTCCATGTCTGCTGAAGGGCCGTACTCAAACCAACGCAAAAAGTCCGCATTCCCGAGCCCGTCCTCACATTTTCCCGCAACGATAACGGCGCCGTTATCCTTGACGGCGCCCATCGCGTGTTCCACGGCCTTGTGGGACTGGATAAAGTTGATATCCTTTGGGAACCCGCCTGAACTCACGATAACGATATCGGCCCTTTCCTTGACAGAGGCCTCAAAATGTTCCTTGTACCAGGAGCAGCCTTCCTCGTGGGCATCTTTGATATTGCCCGCAAAGACATTGAGAAGGTTTTTCTTGTCGTCGAGCACAGTGTTGATAAGAAAAAGAGGAGTCCTGATAAGCGCAATGCCTTCCATGATCTCTTCATGCATAGGATTTCCTTTGAGTACGCCGGACCGTGAAGACGCGTGCTTGCCGGGGCTATCCTTTTTGAAGACCTGCCCGTGGATACCCAGGATAGTATCGTAGCCTGCTATTCCCGGAAATATTGATTTTCTCCCACCGCCGAAGCCGGCAAGATAGTGGAAATTGATGGAGCCCGTGACGATTGCCGCATCGGCCCGGAACAAGGCAGAGTTAAGGACAACATCAAGCCCGGAGGAGGTTTTGCCCGCAAGCGTCAGGCCGTTCTTATCATAGCAGTCGTGGTCAAAAGAGGGAACCTTTGCGTAGACTTCACGGGAGATCAGCCCTTCCCTCTCGCCTTCGGTCTGTTTTCTATGATTTCCCAGCGCGAAAATGATCCGGGCATGAATATTCTTTGGAAATCTTTCAAACAGCACGGGGAGCGCCCGCTCCATCCCCGCGTACCGCGTTACATCAGGGACAACGATAAGGATATTGTTAAACCGGCTGACCCAGTCCGAAAAGGGCCTTTCGCCGATGGGGTTTTCAAGGGAGTTCAACAGGGCATCTTTCAGGGAAAGGGGTTGCGGCTCCCTGTGGCGTAAGACCGTTACCCGCCAGTTTTCAGGGGGCCGGAATGATACCGAGCCCCTTCCGTATTTCAGGCTATATGTAGACATAAAACTTACAGCGATCAGCTTACAGCTTGATTTACTTCCTTATGCTGTAAAAAACATCCTTGCCGTGGAAAACAGCCATGTCTCCCAGTTCATCCTCAATCCGCATAAGCTGGTTGTACTTCGCGATCCTTTCGCTCCGCGATGCGGAACCCGTTTTGATCTGGCCCACGTTGGTTGCAACGGCAAGGTCTGCAATGAACGTGTCTTCTGTCTCGCCTGACCGGTGAGAAATGACGCAGGTGTAGCCGGCGCGTTTCGCCATCTCGATGGTGGTCAGGGTTTCGGTGAGCGTCCCTATCTGGTTGAGCTTTATAAGAATGCTGTTCGCTACGCCCTTCTTGATCCCCTCTGCAAATATCTTCGGATTGGTAACGAAGATGTCGTCGCCAACGATCTGGATCTTTGACGCGCAGCGGTCGGTAAACTCCTTCCATCCTTTCCAGTCGTTTTGAGCGAGCCCGTCCTCAATAGAGATTATCGGGTAATCACCGATGATCGACTCGTAGAAACTGATCAGCTTGCTGCTGTCCCATACATTTTTATCGATATGGTATTTTCCTTTCTTGTAAAATTCGCTTGCCGCAGGGTCCAGCGCGATAAATATGTCTTTGCCCGGCTTGTATCCGGCCTTTGCTATGGCGGTCATTAACAGGTCCAGGGCCTCTTTTGTCGTTGAGATCTGCGGGGCGAAGCCGCCTTCGTCGCCGACGCCCGTCACATGCCCTTTGTCTTTCAGCACGCCTTTCAGCGTATGGAATATTTCAGCGCCCATCCTGATGGCCTCTTTAAAGCAATCCGCGCCCGCAGGGACGATCATGAACTCCTGGGCGTCAAGGTTGTTCTGGGCATGCGCGCCGCCGTTGATCACATTCATCATCGGCACAGGAAGCTCACGGCCCCTGATGCCTCCTATGTACTGATAGAGGGGGATCTCGAGATATTCCGCCGCTGCTCTGGCAAGGGCCAGGGAGACGCCGAGGATCGCGTTAGCGCCGAGCTTGCTTTTATTCTCTGTTCCGTCGAGCTCAATGAGCATGTTGTCAAGATATGCCTGATCAATAGCGTCGAGGCCTTCTATCTCGGGCGCGATGGAATTATTTACATTATCAACTGCCTTTTGTACCCCTTTGCCTTTGTACCTTTTTGCATTGCCGTCCCGGAGCTCGAGGGCCTCCCTCTCTCCCGTGGAGGCGCCGGAAGGGATAATGGCCCTCCCCATAACGCCGCTCTCAAGGGTTACTTCTACCTCAACCGTAGGGTTTCCCCTGCTGTCCAGCACTTCCCTTGCGAAGACATCGTATATCGTTGACATGATTACCTCCATTATTTTTTTATTATATGCGGGATGCTTAGCCTATAAGGGAGAATACCACAGGAGTGGTAAACCTTCAAATATTTTGTATATGTTTTGTGTATATGCTGTAATTTGCCGCTGAAGGAAAATTATGCTTAACTATATATGGGGCTCGCGTCGCCCCCTCCACCGGCAAAGCCAGTGGAGCCTCCCGCACCCGCGAGGCGGGTACCCGGCCCGGGAACGGGCTATGAGCAGGGAGCAGGGATGTGTCATATCTGATAGACAACATCGAATACTCAAAGGAGTGGGCGCTCCGTTTGCTGCGTGCCGAGGGCCCTGACCTCGCCGAACTATACAGGGTTGCCGACAGGATAAGATACGAACATATGGGAGATGATGTTCATATAAGGGGCATCATCGAATACTCGAACATCTGCGCCAACAATTGTCTCTATTGCGGCATTCGCGCCGGGAACGGAAATGTCGGAAGATATGCGCTCTCTGTTGAAGAGATACTTGAAATAGCATCCACAATGCCGGACAACGGGCAGATGACCGTGGTGCTGCAGTCAGGAGAGTCGCCTGTTTTCGGGGATGAAAAGATCGGGGACATTGTCCGAAGAATTAAAAAGGAAACAACTCTCGCCGTTACGCTCTCGGCGGGCAACCGTCCCCGCGAGACCTACCGGTACTGGCAGGAGTGCGGTATGGACCGCTACCTCCTCAGGTTCGAGACAAGCGACCCCGGCCTGTTCGAACGCCTCCGTCCCGGTTCATCACTCGAAGAGCGGCTGAATTGCCTCAGCCGCCTCCAGGAACTCGGGGTACAGACAGGCAGCGGGTTCATGATAGGACTGCCGGGAGAGGCATTGCATATACTTGCCGACAATATTCTGTTGTGCCGCACACTCGACCTGGATATGATAGGAATAGGACCTTTTATTCCCCACCCTGATACACCCCTGGGTGACGATAAGAATGCCTACGATAATCATCGCGAGATGTTCTTCAAGACCCTCGCAGTGCTGCGAATCTTCAACCCTGATGCGCACATACCTGCCACAACAGCCTACGATGCAGTTTTTCCGGGGGAAGGAAGGGATCTTGCGTTGCAGCGCGGAGCGAACGTATTTATGCCCAACAACACGCCTGTCAGATACAGGAAGGATTATCTTCTCTATCCCGGCAAGCCCTGTGTCGATGGATCAGAAGAGCAATCTGCGAGCCATGTTATGATGCGGTTACGATCCCTGGGAAGGCCGATTGGCAAAGGGCCCGGACATTCGATAAAAAAGAGAAAACGATAAGCACGTTCATTTAAACCCAGATTTTCCATTAGGATTAGCACAGTGTCAGACTTTTCCACGCAAACACGCTCATTCCGCTCCTGCGGCTCCATTCGCTCGCGTTCGGCTTCGGAACTTTTGCTTCGCAAAAGACCAAGCTTCCTCGCCTCACGACGGTTTGCTACGAGGAAAGCCCGACACTGTGCTAATGACTTATCCGGGTTAAACTTCAGCAAATTACAGAAGGGGGTAGTGAACGGTGGATAAGGATTTCTTGTAATCTCGATATACTATATACGATATACGAAATACGGTTTTGGTTAAACGTATTTTCCGGCGATATAATTGCTCAGGTGCTCGATGAGTATCTCCTGTTCGGATATGATCGACTTCACCACATCGCCGATGGAGATAATGCCCTGAAATTTCTCTCCTTCAAAAACCGGTATATGGCGGATCTTCTTGCCTGTTATAAGGACCATGCAGTCGTCTACAGTGGTCTCGGGTTTTACGGTGTACATCTGGGAGGCAGGCGTCATGATCTGCTCTACCGGCGTCTCTTTCGAGGTCTTGCCTACGAGGATTATCTTTCTCGCATAGTCTCTTTCCGATATGATGCCGGCTACCTTGCCCTTCTCATCAATGACCATAAGGGCACCGATCTCTTTTTCCCCCATCAGCGCGAGGGCATCGAAGACCATGGCCTTTGGAGAAATTGACCAGACCTCACTTTTTTTGTTTTTCAAAATGTCTCTAACGGTCTTCATGTATTGTTCTCCCCTTCAATTTTATTTAAAGTTTAATAACCAGTTCCAAGGACCCATTTTTTTATAGTATACCAGAAAAGCATTGATGCGCAAGTGCTATTTCCTTCTTTTGTTGCTAAAAATAAAGGTCGCGCTCGCCTTGCTCCAGCTGCTTCAGCCTTTCCTCGGTTGCCCTCCGCACCTTCTCGTTGGGGATGGACCTCAGGTGCTCTCTTATGGTTTTCTGGCCGATCTTTTTTGTCCTCTCAGAGGCATAATCAAGGAGGAATTCCTTGAAAGTGAGGATGGCGTTCGGCTGGCAGAGGTTTTGGATCTCCCCTGATTTTGCCAGCGGCATAAAGCGGTCGCCTGTCCGTCCTTTGCGGTAGCAGGCGGTGCAGAAGCTTGGCAAATAACCGGATTCGCAGATGCTTCGAAGGACTTCATCGGTTGTGCGGTTGTCCTCGATTTTGAACTGGCCTTGAGTTTCCGCAGATTTATCTTCGATATCCCTATGGTACCCTCCGACACCGGTGCAGGAACCCGCGCTTAGCTGCGATATGCCGAGGGAGATCACCTCGTCGCGATATTCGGCCTTTTCCCGGGTTGAAAGGATCATCCCCGTGTAGGGGACAGCGAGACGAATGGCGGCGATCACCTTTTTAAAATCTTTGTCGTTTACCAGATAGGGGAAATTCTCCAGGCTTATCCCTTCTGCGGGGCGCATCCTTGGCACAAAGATTGTGTGGCACCCGACACCGAAGCGTTCTTCGAGATGAAGGGAATGGAAAAGAAGCGCCAGCACTTCAAATTTGTAGTCGTAAAGGCCGAAAAGCACGCCAAGCCCTACATCGTCGATGCCGCCTTCCATGGCACGGTCCATGGCGGTTATGTGCCAGTCATAGTCCCTTTTCGGGCCTGCCGGATGCATTGCCGCGTATGTGTCGCGGTGGTAGGTCTCCTGGAAGAGTATATATGTCCCGATACCCGCCTCTTTCAGCTTGCGGTAGTGATCAACCGTGGTGGCGGCGATATTTACGTTGACCCGCCGGATGCTTCCCGTTTTGTCTTTTACCTTATAGATGCACCGTATCGCATCCAGCACATAATCGATGGGGCAGCGCGCGGGGTCTTCTCCTGCCTCAAGGGCCAGACGCTTATGGCCCATGGACTCCAGGACAAGGACCTCCTGTTCGATCTCGCCGGCGCTGAGGCGCCTGCGGGATATTCTGTTGTCCCTGCGGTATCCGCAATAATAGCAGTTATTTATGCAATAATTACTGATATAGAGAGGGGCAAAGAAGACAAGCCTCTTGCCGTATATCTTTTCTTTCACTGCGTGGGCTGCCTGGAACATTCGCTGCAAGACATCCCTGTTATCAACCTGCAATAGGACGGCCGTCTCATATGGCGTAAGGCCTTTTGCATCTCCGGCCTTTTCAATGATCTTAGCCGCTTCTCTTCCGGAGGCCTTTTTGGCCTGCAGGAGCATGTCGTTTATCCTGTGTTCGTCGATGAAGTCGGTTTTTTGAACCCTTTTGTTTTGTTTCATGTCGCTGCCCATATAAAGTTGTAATCATTAATATACGGCAGGCAGGCCGAATAGTAAAGGATTACTCCTTCATGTCCTCAAGGATCCCGGCGGTTTCAGGAAAGACCGCGAGGGCGCGCCTTAGTATGCCAAGGGCCTGGGCGATCATCACGCCGTAATTCACTATCGGGATGCCGTTTTTGCGGGCCGTCATGAGACGGTGCAGCATCTCCTTCCTGTTTATCATGCAGGCCCCGCAGTGGACAATGAGCCTGTAGTCCTTGATATCAGAGGGAAGCTCGTGGCCGCTTACCCATTTGAAGTCAAGGGCGCCGCCGACCTCTTGTTGGAGCCAGCGGGGTATCTTGACCGTCCCGATATCGTCCTCCACCCGGTGGTGCGTGCATGCCTCTGCAATAAGGACCTTATCGCCGGGCACAAGGCTTTTCACCGCCTTTGCGCCTTCAGCCAGCGTAACCAGATTGCCCTTGTATCGTGCGAAGAGTATGGAAAATGAGGTCATCGGTACATCCTTTGGCGTATCGGCGGCGACCTTGAGAAATGCCTGGGAGTCAGTAACAACAAGGCGGGGCTTGTTCTTCAGATTGCCAAGGGCAGCTGCAAGATCCCCTTCCTTTACCACAAGGGCTATGGCGTCATGATCAAGTATGTCCCGTATGGTCTGAACCTGCGGGAGGATGAGCCTTCCCTTCGGAGCGGCGAGGTCGATGGGCGTAACGAGGATAACAGTGCTTCCCGGATCGATGAGGTCTCCCAATATGGTCGGCGCCACCCAGTCTTTAGGGGCGGAGCTGATCATTGCCATCTTCAGCTCATCGATGCCTTGGCGCGTGACGGCGCTTACAGGGACGACGGGTACGCTGAGCTGGGAGGAAAGCGCCCCCGCCGGGGCCGCCGGGTAGAGATCGACCTTGTTCAGAACTGCAATGACCGGCACGTTGTTCTCTTGAGCCTTTTTGATCACCTTTTCTTCATATAGCCCGGCGCCTGCGGCAGGGTCGATCACGAGGAGCAGAAGGTCTGTTTTTGCCAGAACGGCATAGGCCTTTTCAATCCTGAGAGACCCAAGATGGCCCGTATCGTCTATGCCGGCAGTGTCGATGAGGACTACGGGGCCTATGGGCAATATCTCCATTGATTTATAGACCGGGTCGGTTGTAGTCCCCGGAATATCGGAGACAATGGCGATGTTCTGGTTTGTGAGGGCGTTTATCAGGCTTGATTTGCCTGTATTCCGCCTTCCAAAAAGGGCTATATGGAGCCTGCTGCCGCGCGGAGTCTGGTTAAGGGTGGTATCTGTCGTATAGCTCATAGCCAAACCTTCAATAACCAATAACCAAACATCAATCACCAAATAATACCCAATACCCAATGACCGAATACCCAAACGAGAAACAATACAGGAAAGTTCTTGTTTTGGGTATTGAATATTGGATATTGGTGATTTATTGGAGCTTGGTTATTGGTCATTGGGTATTTTCTTAACTTACCCGGATCAGAACTTGCTGCGGGGAGTGTAGTGTGTATGCAAAAGATGGTGCGACTTCTCCCCCAGCGGCTCACCGAGAAATTCTGCGTATATTCGCTTAATAGATGGGTTTTCATGCGATTTTCTGTAGGTCAGGTGCTCGTCTTCCATGTAAAGCGCCTTTGCTCTGAGCGCCCGTATCTCGTTGTTTACTGGTATCGGTTGGCCGCCGCCACCTACGCAGCCGCCGGGACAGGCCATGATCTCGATAAAGTGGTAGGTTGTTTTCCCTTCCTTTACCCTTTCGACCAGCTTCCTTGCGTTGCCGAGCCCATGCGCAACGGCGACCCTTAAATCCCCGATCCCTTCAACAGGGATGGTTGCCTCCTTGATGCCTTCCAGGCCCCGAACCGCAGCAAATTCAATATTTGTGAGCGTTTTGCCTGTTGCAACCTCATAGGCTGTGCGCAGGGCTGCCTCCATGACGCCGCCGGTGGCGCCGAAGATCGTTGCCGCACCGGTATACTCACCCAACGGGTCATCGTAGTATCCGTCGGCAAGGCTGTCAAAATTAATACCGGCCTGCTTTATCATCCTGGCAAATTCCCTTGTGGTAAGGACATAATCGACATCCTTGAAGCCGCTGTCTGTCATCTCGGGACGGCTGCATTCAAATTTCTTGGCGGTGCAGGGCATTACGGAAACGACAACGATGTCTTTCGGGTCTACGCCCGCCTTTTTTGCAAAGTAGGTCTTTGCAAGGGCGCCGAGCATCTGGTGCGGTGATTTGCAGGTAGAGAGGTGGGGGAGCATTTCAGGATAGAAGTGTTCGATGAATTTTATCCATCCGGGGCTGCAGCTTGTAATAAGGGGAAGCGCACCACCCTCTTTCACCCTCTTTAAGAGTTCGCTGCCTTCCTCCATGATCGTCAGGTCCGCAGCAAAATTTGTATCAAAGACCCTGTCAAACCCGAGCATTCTTGCAGCCGCCAGCATTTTGCCCGTTACGAGCGTGCCCGGCGGATAGCCGAACTCTTCGCCCAGCGCTGCCCTGACGGCAGGGGCATCCTGTATGACAACGAACTTTGCGGGATCATTAATGGCACCCCACACTTCCTGTATGCATTCCTTCTCTGTAATAGCGCCTACGGGACATACGAGGGAACACTGCCCGCAATTGGTGCAGGCCACATCGTTGATGTTCCGGTCAAAGGCAGGCTCAACCCTCGTTTCGAAACCTCTTCCCCGGGCGTAGAGGGCTGTTACGCTCTGTATTTCCTGGCATACCGCGATGCATCGCCGGCAGAGGATGCATTTATTCTGGTCCCTTCTTATTGCCGGCGACGATTCGTCAATGCGGCCTCCACTTTTTGCGCCGGTAAAACGCACTTCCCTGATGCCGAGGTCGTAGGCAAGCTTCTGCAGTTCGCAGTTAAGGTTCCTGGCGCAGGTGAGGCATTCAAAGGGATGATTGGAAAGGAGCATTTCTACAGAGAATCTCCTTGCCTTCCTTACCCTTTCGGTGTTTGTAAATACCTTGATGCCGTCTGCCGCAGGGGTCACGCATGCTGCCTGAAGGGTGCGATTCCCCTCTATCTCGACGAGGCAAACCCTGCATGCGCCGATAGCCTGCACCTCAGGGAGATAGCACAGGGTGGGGATATGGATGTTTATCTTTAAGGCCGCATCGAGGATGGTTGCCCCCTCTTCGACCTCTGCCTGCCTGCCGTCTATTGTCAGGTTTATCATAACGGGTTATTCTTGTTGTTCCTCCTCGACGATTTCTTCTTCCTCTTCCCTCAGGTAGCAATGGAGGCATCTCTTTGCCTCTTCGATCGCCATCTTTTCATGGTAACCCAGTACAACCTCGTTGAAGTTCCTGTGCCTCTTGGGGATCGGGAGATGAGGCATTGCGGTCCTTGCCCTTTCTTGCTGGTATATTGTCTCGTCATATGTGACGTGCATATTGATGAGTTCTTCGTAGAGGGCACTTCTCGGCAGCCCGTCACCGCCAAGGTACCTGTCGATTGCGAATGCTGCGTTCTTGCCGTCCGCCACTGCCTGCACCGCTGTTGCAGGGCCCCTTACGTTGTCTCCGGCAGCGAATATCCCTTCCCTCGTAGTGGCAAGGGTTTGCAGGTCTACTTCAATGGTGCTGCCTTTTCCGATCTTGATGCCGTCGCCGTTGATGTAGGAAAGGTCGGGTATCTGGCCTATTGCGGCGATGACCGTGTTGGCGCTCACGATAAATTCAGAACCCGTGATCGGCTCAGGAATACGCCGGCCGCCTTTATCAAATTTCCCGAGAGACATCCGGACGCACTCCACTCCTGTAACCTTACCCTTTTTAACGATAACCTTCTTTGGCGCGACGAGGGTATGGATTACAACGCCTTCTTTCTCAGCCTCTTCGATCTCTTCAATATATGCAGGCATGTCTTCCTTTTCTCTCCGGTAGAGGATGAAAACCTCATCTGCGCCGAGACGCAATGCAGACCGGGCAGCATCGATAGCCACGTTGCCGCCGCCGATGACGGCGACCTTGCCTTCTGCTTTTACGGTTTCGTTGAGATTAAGGCTGCGCAGGAAGGTGACGCCGTCGACGACCCCCTTGGCGTTCTCGCCGGGTATCCCGAGTTTTTGGCCTTTGTGGGCGCCTGTGGCCATCAGGATCGCTTCGTAACCGTCTTTCACAAGCCCGTCAATACTAATATCCTTGCCGATAGCGGTGTTGTATTTAATGTCCACGCCAAGGTCGGTGATCATCTTTACCTCGGCGTTCAGGACGTTTTTCGGCAGCCGGTAATCCGGAATGCCCACTGCAAGCATGCCGCCCGCAACGGGAAGCGACTCAAAAACAGTCACCTTGTAGCCCTTACAGGCAAGGAAATACGCACCGCTAAGACCTGCAGGGCCTGCGCCGATAACCGCCACCTTTTTATTCTTTGGCGGATCTACCGGTGGGCGGTAGGGCGGGAAGGAACTCATGTCCATATCTGCGGCAGACCGCTTCAGTGCACAGATCGCTACAGGCTGATCAAGCTGCCCGCGGCGGCACTTGCTCTCGCAGGGGTGCACGCAGACCCGGCCCAGCACCGCGGGAAAGGGATTTGCCTCTTTGATCAACGCAATAGCCTCTTTGAACTTGCCTTCGCTTATAAGCGTCACGTAGCCCCATGCATTTTGGTCTGTGGGGCAGGCATTCTGGCAGGGTGCGTCAAAAAGGGCGCTGCACACGCCGGCGCTACAATGTTTGTCGTTTATGTGCTCTAAGTATTCATGTTTGAAGTACCGAAGCGTTGCAAGCACAGGGTTGGGCGCCGTCTGTCCGAGCCCGCATAATGCCGAATCTTTGATCCTTGAAGCGAGCTCAATAAGACTATCTATATCTTCCGGCACGCCCTTGCCCTGGGTGATGCGGTTCAGTATTTCGAGCATCCTCTTCGTCCCGATGCGGCAGGGAGGGCATTTACCGCAGGACTCATGCTGGGTAAACTCCAGAAAGAACCTGGCAAAATCCACCATGCAGGTATCTTCATCGGCTACGATAAGCCCGCCGGACCCCACGATTGCCCCAAGCTCAATGATCGATTCATAATCAACAGGAGTATTGATGTGCTCGATGGGGACGCAGCCTCCTGATGGACCACCAAGCTGGGCTGCCTTATATTTCTTTCCCTTTGGGATACCTCCGCCGATGTTGAATATGATGTCTCCAAGGGGTGTTCCCATGGGCACCTCAACGAGGCCGGTATTGTTCACGGCGCCGGCAAGGGCGAAAACCTTCGTTCCCCTGCTCTTTTCGGTGCCGAATTGGGCGTACCATGAGGCGCCTTTAAGGATAATGGCAGGGATGTTTGCGTATGTCTCGACGTTGTTGAGGAGGGTCGGCGCATCAAAGAGTCCCTTTACGGCAGGAAAGGGCGGCCTTGGCCTCGGCTCTCCCCTTTTCCCCTCTATGGAGATCATAAGCGCTGTCTCTTCACCACAGACAAAGGCCCCTGCCCCGATACGGATATCGAGGTCAAAGTTGAAGCCGGTCTCAAAGATATTTTTGCCGAGGAACTTATATTCCCTCGCCTGTCCGATGGCCCAGATCAAACGCTCAATAGCGAGGGGATATTCGGCCCTGATATAGATATATCCCTGGCTCGCGCCGATCGCATATGCGGCTATGGCCATTGCCTCGATGACGCTGTGAGGGTCGCCCTCAAGGACGCTGCGGTCCATAAAAGCACCGGGGTCGCCTTCGTCGGCATT
>JAKQBZ010000155.1 GCA_029559435.1 Deltaproteobacteria bacterium
ATTATACTGCCTGACAAAAAAATTCTCAAGGGAAAGATAGCAGAAGAGCAGAAGAGCAGAAGAGCAGAAGAGCAGAAGAGCAGAAGAGCAGAAGCGCAGAAGAGCAGAAGAGCAGAAGAGCAGAAGCGCAGAAGAGCAGAAGAGCAGAAGAGCAGGAATCTATCGTTGTCATCGCGGGGAGAAGAGCCGGAAGCTACGATATACGATATACGAAATACTACATACGCTCCACGATATACTATTTGCAGCATGTTGTACGAAATGGTATTATCGTACAATTTGAAAGGGAGGAAACGTCGTGGATAGAACGATCGGCATAAAGGTTGACGTCGATACCTACGCGGGAATGCGGAAAGGGGTGCCTGCCTTGCTGGCCGTTTTCAGAGAACATAATATCCGTGCAAGTTTTTTTGTTCCCATGGGAAAGGATCATACGGGCAGGACCGTTAAAAGGGTCTTTAAGAGAAAAGGGTTTCTCAAAAAGGCGGGGAGGGTAGGGGTGCTCAGCACCTACGGCATAAAGACCCTTATGTACGGGCTCCTCCTGCCGGGGCCGGAGATCGCAAAAAAGAACCGCAGCCTGCTCCTCAAGATCATAGAGGAGGGCCATGAGCTTGGCATCCATGGCCACGACCACGTGCGGTGGCACGATTTTATCAAGCACTTCAATAAAGAGAGCACAGAAAAAGAGATAAGGCAATTGCTGCAGGTATACGAAGAGGTTGTAGATGCGAAGGCCCGCTCCTTTGCTGCGCCTGGCTGGATGATCAACCCTTATGCGCTGAAATTTTTCCAGGAGAACGGCCTTGTCTATTCGAGCGATACGCGAGGGTCGGCGCCGTTCTTCCCGGTAATGGGCGGCGAGGAGATAAGGATGCTCCAGATCCCCACAACGCTCCCCACGCTCGATGAAGTAATCGGTGTGGCCGGAACAGACGTAGCGTCGCTCAACGACCACTATATGCGCCGCCTGTCCGACGGCCTCAACATCCTTACAGTGCACACTGAGCTGGAAGGAAAAAAATGGAGACCTTTTCTGGAGGCCTTCATCCAGAATGCCGCCAAATCAGGATATGTGTTCCGAAGGCTTATAGACATTGCCCGTGAATATATCGATTCCGGGAACGCCCCTGCATGCAGGATCGAGTACGGCAACGTTGAAGGCAGGGCAGGAGAGGTCTGCTGCCAGGTGGTGGAGGAAGAACCAGCCCACAGCATGAACCCGTAAGTCGTAAGGCGTAAGGCGTTAGGCGATCGAACCCCTTACGACTCACGATTCACGCCTCACGGATGTGCGTATTGTTTCTTGACAGATTTTTATTGTGTGCTATAAGAGCTTATATACGTTCAAAATATTATAAAAGGAGGGTTCTATGCCAGGAAGTGTGTATAAGATCATTGAGATTGTCGGCACGAGTCCAAAATCATGGGAAGAGGCTGCAAAAAATGCGGTAGAGACTGCGGCAAAGACGCTCGAAGACCTCCGTGTTGCCGAAGTGGTAAAACAGGACGTAGTGGTTGAAAAGGGAAAAGTCACAGCGTACAGGGCGAGGCTGACCATATCGTTCAAATATCACGGAGAGAAATAAGCTTAACAGAGATTGTTAGTTCAATGAGCAAAAAAAGAGGGGACCTGAGGTCCCCTCAATATTTTTAATACATGTCACCCATTCCGCCCATTCCACCTGGGGGCATCATAGGCATCTGTGCCTTTTCTTTTGGTTTTTCGGCAATCATGCAGTCAGTCGTGAGCAGGAGAGATGCCACTGACGCTGCATTCTGAAGCGCTGTCCTTGCGACCTTTGTCGGGTCCATGATGCCTGCTTCCATCAGATCTTTCACGTAGACCTCCTTGGCGGCATCGAAGCCGAAGGCGCCCTTCTCATTCTTGACCTTTTCAATGATGATGGAACCATCATGGCCGGCATTCATTGCGATCCATCTGAGCGGTTCCTCGATGGCCTTCTTCACGATGTTGACGCCAAACTGTTTTTCGCCTTCGAGCTTTATTGCGTCGAGGTCCGACAGGCACCTGATGAACGCCACGCCGCCGCCGGGGATAATGCCTTCTTCAACGGCAGCCTTTGTTGCGTTCAACGCGTCTTCAACGCGGGCCTTCTTTTCCTTCATCTCTGTCTCCGTTGCTGCGCCGACATTGATGACAGCCACGCCGCCGACGAGCTTCGCAAGCCTTTCCTGAAGTTTTTCCCTGTCATAGTCCGATGTTGTTTCGTCGATCTGCGCCCTGATCTGCTTCACCCTCGCCTCGATCTCCTTTTTGTCGCCCGCGCCATCGACAAGCGTAGTGTTATCCTTGTCAATGACCACCCTTTTTGCCGATCCAAGGTCTTTCAGCGAGATGGTCTCAAGCTTAATGCCGAGCTCTTCCGATATCAGCTGGCCGCCGGTCAGGATCGCGATATCTTCAAGCATTGCCTTCCGTCTGTCGCCGAAGCCGGGCGCTTTCACAGCGGCAACCTTCAGCGTGCCTCTCAATTTGTTCACCACCAGCGTGGCGAGCGCTTCGCCTTCGACGTCCTCTGATATAATGAGGAGGGTCTTGCCCATCTTGGCGACCTGCTCGAGTATGGGCAGAAGCTCCTTCATGTTGCTTATCTTCTTCTCGTTGATGAGAATAAGGGGTTCGTCGAGGATAGCTTCCATTTTTTCCGGGTTTGTCACAAAATATGGAGAGATGTACCCTTTGTCAAACTGCATGCCCTCAACGATCTCGAGGGTTGTTTCCATGCTCTTTGCCTCTTCAACGGTTATGACGCCCTCTTTGCCGACCTTGCTCATAGCCTCGGCGATGATGTTGCCTATCGTGTCGTCGTTATTGGCAGAGATCGTTCCAACCTGGGCTATCTCCTTCTGGTCTTTCGTCGGCTTTGAGAGCTTTTTCAAGTGTTCCACTATGGTTTCCACGGCCTTGTCGATGCCTCTTTTAAGCTCCATAGGGTTATGGCCGGCGGCAACGAGCTTCGCGCCTTCTCTGTAGATGGCCTGTGCGAGGACTGTAGCGGTGGTCGTCCCGTCGCCGGCGACATCGCTTGTCTTGCTTGCAACTTCTTTTACCATCTGGGCTCCCATGTTCTCGAACTTGTCCTCGAGCTCGACTTCCTTGGCAACGGTAACCCCGTCCTTTGTTACTGTCGGCGAGCCGAACGATTTTTCCAGGATGACATTCCTGCCCTTAGGGCCGAGGGTCACCTTTACGGCATCCGCCAGCGTGTTGACGCCTTTTAAAAGCGCTTCACGTACATTCTGATCGTACTTTATCTCTTTAGCCATTCTTTTCTTCCTCCTTCTTTTAATCTTTCACGATGGCAAGAACGTCATCTTCCCTGAGGATAAGGTGCTCCTCGCCATCAATCTTAATCTCTGTGCCAGAATACTTGCCGAACAGTATCTTGTCTCCGGCCTTTACCTGCAATGCTGCCTGCTGACCGTTGTCAAGAATCTTGCCGTCCCCTACTTCAACGACCATGCCTTCCTGCGGTTTTTCCTTTGCAGCGTCAGGAATAATGATGCCTCCCTTTGTTTTCTCTTCCTCCTCGATTCTCTTCACAAGGATCCTGTCGTATAATGGTTTGATCTTCATTGTATCACGCTCCTTTTTTAAAAATAGTGTTTTAGCAATTGTTAAAAAAGATTGCTAAATAAAATATAAGGATACTAAGGACTTTTTGTCAATAGCGGGAGGCTAAATTTTTAAAAGAAGATCGACGCTTTCTTTGTACCACCTCGAAAATTGTTCATTTTCCTGTTTGTTTCCCGCTTTGTCGAGCATGATAGAGGCAAATACCTTCTCTTTGTCGATCGATATCTCGAAGTCGCGCTCTGCCTGCTGGGAGAGCCTGTCAACCATTGCGGCGAGGACCTCTTCCTGGTCGTGGCCGGAGAGCCAAAGCGACCACCATGCCTCGTAGGCACTTTGCACGACCTTTTTGTTCTTATCGTAGTAGCTTGAGAGAGACGGGATCCATTCCCTGACGCGGTTCCTTGACTCTTCAAAGATGTCTTCCACAAAAGGGTACCGGTTTATGGTATCCATTTCGATGCCTATCTTCTTGATAAACCCTTCGATAATGCTTTCGCTGCCGTGTTTTTTCTTATAAACTTTTGATTTCATGGTATTCCATACCTCGATGATGGGGTAGATCGTCATATTCCTCACCGAGTAATTTATCGTCTCTATGTTATTCATTGTATATTTCCTGGTTTTTGGCACCCCGTATATTAAAAGCCCCAGAAGATCGGAGACGATATGGTACAGCAACGAC
>JAKQBZ010000172.1 GCA_029559435.1 Deltaproteobacteria bacterium
GACGCCGATAGTGTGCATGCCAACGGGAACTCCGTAAATCTCTCCGTAGATTTCTCCAGAATAGAAATCCTGTGAGAGGTCATGCCTGTATGGATCTCCGTCGATGGTGGCATAGGCCTGGGAATAGCTAAGCCCCAGCGCCTTGTCTGGAAGCTTTAAGGCAAAGGGGCGCCTCGGGGCGGATATATCATCTCCGTATTGTCCGCCGCAGCTTGCGAGAAGCATAAGTATGATAAGTATGTTTTTTTTCATAAAAAACTCCCGCTCACGGCATGGGGCCCGATATGTAGATGTCCCCGGTATTTCCGCCTCCTCCGCCTGGTGCGCTGTTCTTCTTGTTGCTGTAGTGGTCGTATATATAATATGTCCCAACGCTCAATCCGGCGAGAATGGCGATCGTTACTAGCGCCTTTATGAGTACGCTCTTGGAGTGTGCGCTCATTCCTCCCGCTCTCGGATGATATTGAGGCTCTTGCATATCATACGAACTGTGAGAACTGACTGAAGGGGGGCGCTCCATCGCCTTTGCGTACTTGTTGCCGCGTGAAGGAAACTCGACCTTAGGTATAAGAGGGGACTGGCTTCTTGCCGATTCCGTTTTCTGAATTCCCTTGAGGTATTCCAGTGCTTTCTGTTTTTCTATCGTCACCGCTTCCTTTGGCATCTTTATCAGCGCATAGACATCGTAATGATATTTTGGTCGGCAGTTTTTGTAGGCGGCTACCTTTTCAAAATACCATTCCTCCACCTGCATTTCGCTGATTAAGGTTGGCGCCTTAAGGCTTCCCCATAGATTTTGCCAATCGGTCTCCGTGAGGGTCATAACGCCCTGTTCCTTCTGCTGGATCAGCTCTCCCATGTGCTGCATGAAGGAGGTCTTCGCTTCGAGGATGGCCATGTGTTTGCCCTCTTCAGGGCGCCTGTTTTGCGTCGAGATACCGATGAAGTAATCGTAGCGCCCCTTTGTGAAGTGCACCTTGTTGGTCACCCATTCTGGTTTGATCGCAGGGGTGGTTTCGATGATCACCTCCCCATCGGGGCCGCATTTATTTTTTTTGCGGCAGAGCCCTTCGCTTGAGACGAGCAATAAAAACGAAGCGCACGTCACGCAGGCAACGATCTTTTTGAAAAGCGTTCTACCTGTCGAGAGTTGTTTCATCTACGGATCCTCCGGCCTCTGCAGATGCATTCCCTGCAGGTCCATCAGGGGCGGGTGTTTCAGCCTCGGAGTTTACCCCGGTAAGGTCGTCGAAGAAGGCGCGTTGCCTGGCATCGACCTTTGCACGAAATTCCTCCGTCACGCCGGGCTTGCCGTTTTGGCCCTTGATGACTTTGTCGAGCATCGCGAGGTAGGCCGCCTGCGGCATTTCGATAAGCGTGAAACAGTCGTAGCGATATGCGATACCCGAAAGGGTCTGGACCTGCTTTTTTTCGTAATGCTGGCTGTTCTGAAAAATTCCATTTAAGACTATTTCATCTGTCGAAGAGGTGAGGATGCGTTCGAGGACGGTGTTTTCGACTTCTAGCCCCTCGCTGGCGTAGGTGAGGTCGTCGCGCAACCTCTCACGAAGGCTTTTTGCGATCTTCGCTCTGGCCAGCGCGTCTGATAGGTGCAGCCCCTTGCCTAGGTTGGG
>JAKQBZ010000192.1 GCA_029559435.1 Deltaproteobacteria bacterium
GAGGCAACCAAACCGGAGGTGGGCCAAGAAACCGCACCAACAATGGTCGTTCTGATAAGAAGTGAGGAAAAGCCTTGATGGGCTTTATAACGTAGGTATGTCTATTGCAATTGCATTTTTTGGGTTAAGGCAGCGGTCAGCACACAGCCGTCAGCTGAAACAAAAAGGGTTTTATGCTGAAAGCTGATCGCTGATAGCTAAAAGCTGTCAGTATAAAGCAACGAGCATCAAGTCTATTACTTCCCCTCCGCCTTCATCGCGCTATACACCGAATAGGCCTCCATAAAGGCCGGAAAGCCTACCGTGGGGAGCAGCAGAAGCAGCGCATGCTTTATCTCCTCGTCCGTCAACCCCGCCTCTTTGCCCCTTATGATATGGGTCTCGAGGGATATCCTGTGGCCGCTGGCGCCTGAAACGGCGATCTTTATCAGCCAGCGTATCTTCTCGGGCAGCGGCCCTCCCTGCACGTGGATCTCTTTGCCCAGCGCCTCGTGGCCTTCATAGATTCGCGGGAACTCTTCCTTAAAATGCGTAAACATCTCGTGTACGTCTTTCATGACAAACCTCCTTTCTCCCTTTTTAGTTGCAGAACGTCCCTTTGTCAAGCAGCATTATCGTCTTTCTATTGTGAAAGTTCTCCGATTCTGTTAATCTTTTAAGAAGTAAATATGAAGGGGGCGACGTAAACCCCAGCACAATCAAGAGAGGCTCTTATGAACATACTGTCGGCTATCGGCAACACGCCGCTTGTAGAACTGATGAATATTGATTTACCCTCTGAGGTGAAGATCCTCTGCAAGCTTGAAGGGTGCAACCCCGGGGGCTCCATCAAAGACCGTCCTGCACTCTACATGATCACAAAGGCAGAGGAACGGGGGGAGCTCACAAAAGACAAGATCATCCTCGAGCCAACATCGGGCAATACGGGGATCGCCATCGCCATGATCGGCGCCGCAAAAGGGTACCGCGTTGACCTCTGCATGCCGGAGTGCGTCAGCACGGAAAGAAGGCTCATTCTTGAAGGGCTTGGCTCAAACGTCTTTCTCACGTCTGCGAAAGAAAATATCGACGGCGCCATCAAAAGGGCGCATCAGCTTCTGGAAGAGTTTCCCCACAAGTATTATATGCCGAACCAGTACGATAATGAAGATAACATCCTCGCCCACTACGAGACAACAGGGCCTGAGATATATGCCCAGACCAACGGCGGCGTCGACTTTTTTGTCGCCGGCATGGGCACAACGGGAACGCTCATGGGCACCGCGAGGTACCTGAAGGAGAAAAAACCGGCGGTGAAGATCGTCGGCGTTGAGCCCGTCATGGGCCACGCTATCCAGGGATTGAAGAACATGACCGAATCGATCGTCCCAAAGATATACAACCCGGACATACTTGACCGGAAAGAGATGGTCGAGGACGGAGAGGCGTTTGAGGCAACCCGCTTCCTTGCCCAGAAAGAAGGGATCTTCGTTGGAACGTCAAGCGGCGCGGCTGTCGCGGTAGCCCTTCGCATAGCGCGCACGATAGACCACGGGACGATCGTCGTTATACTTCCTGACCGCGGCGACCGCTATCTGAGCACCATGCAGTTCAGGTCCATCTGCGCCAAGTGCCCGCCGTAAATTTAACTACGGACCAAGCCGGAAAGGCGAATCTTCCTTTATATTGCTGCAGGAAATTTCGGATGAAAAACCGGGGGGCTATTTTTCCGGGTCCTTGTTGCTGCAGGAATCCTTACTGCCGGCCTGCGGGCCGGACATTCAGGTACGGACCCCGAACCGGGGCAGGATATATTTATTCAAAATAAACCAGGCGGCAACGATCGCCAGCAGTATCAGAATGTCATTCATCGATCTTCCCTTCCCTCTTCAACTCCTCATACCATATGCCGTGCCGCTCTCTTACGTACTTCTCGTCTACCTTTCCCGTGAACATGCTCTTTAAGAGCGGCCAGTTGCTTTTAAAGAGAGCGACAACGCCGACATGCATTATCAGGGCGAGCAGGAAGAGGAACGCTGCAAGGGTGTGGACGAGCGTATTGACCCCGTTCAGAAAAGGCGGCATATACACAAAGGGCAGGTTCTTGATGATCTTCACAACGCCCGTTAATGTCAGGACCGCGATAATGATCCCCATGCCGAGATAGGCGATCCTCTGTTCAGGCAGGTACTTCTCGGACGGCGGCTCCTCGCCGATGCCGACCATGGCAAGAAGCACCTTTACAGATCTTCCTGTATCCCCTTTTTTTGGAACAAGCCCTTTATCCCCGCGAATCCCGTGATAGAGGACATGAAAGATGATGGCGGCAAGGAAAAAGATCGCAAAGATATAGTGAAGGGTGAGGTGCTTGAAATAGTCTCCGGCCCAGCCGAGGCCCGGTATATTCAGTATGAAATAGTACCGCTTGTAGAGCGGCAGCTCGCCGATGCCGGTAAAGAGGAGCATGATGCCTGACAGGGCCACTGTCCAATGTTCCGCAAGCTCAATGACGCTATGTCTTCTGATCTTCATCGGTTCCGTCCCGATCGGCCTTTTCCTTTCTTTTCCCTTTATACAGGGCAGCAACGATTGCCGCTACGGCAGGCGCAATGGCGCCGTAGATAAAGTATTTCGCAAGGTTGTGGGCCTTCTCCAGGGGGCTTATGATATTTTTCACCATCTGGAACTTTTCCTTCCCGGAGCGCAGCCGTTCCTCGATGACGTCGAAAGGCACCTGCGAGAGATAGAGGGTCGAGGTGCCCCCGTTCTGCCTATCCCCGTATATGTGGAGCCTTTCGTTTCTCGCCCTTTCGTCTGCCAATGAGAAGATCGATCGCCTTTCCCCGAAGCTGAGGGCCGTTTTCTCTTTCAACCTTTGGGTGCAGGCTTCAACGCATGCCGGCTGCCTGCCTTCCCTGATCCTGTCGTAGCAGAGGTCGCACTTGTACATAACGCCGCCGCCGGCATATTTGGGCATGATCTTGAGGTATAGCCCGACGCCTGCCTGTCTCTGAGGGATGTGCCATGGACATACGTCCCTGCATTTGGCCCCTCCGAAACAAAGCCAGTCGACGATCACGGTGTTTCCCTCTTTTTCCTTGCTGAGCGCGCCGAAGGGGCAAAGCGACACGCAGGGCGGGTTGTCGCAATGCATGCACCTGCGGGGGATAAAGACCTCCTGCCCGACGCCAAGGGAGACCTTCTGGACAAAGATCCAGTTATAGGGCGTGAGGGTATTGAAGAGGTCCCTCTTCTTCGACCAGTCCTCGTAGAATTTATGCGGCCAGTAAGGCTGTATGTCCTTTACCGGCTCAGGGAACCTTCCCTTGTTCTCTTCCCTGCATGCCTTCACGCACAGGGGCATCGGCTCGCCCTTGCAGCCGTCGCACCGCGTGAGGTCGATAATGGTGGCGTATCTGCCCGTGAACGACTGCGCTTCCGCTGCAGAAAGTATCTTCCCTGACACCGCCGCCGCGCCCGCAACCTTTAAGAAATCACGCCTCGTCAGATCCATCATACAATACCGCCAATACCGAATAGCATGTCTGCTGCCTTTGACTTCCCCTTACCTTGCCTGTCGTAACATCCTATCCTGTCGAAATAAAAATTACAACAACCAACTCAACGGAGCATGCCTTGCTATATCAGGGTAATTTTATCATATTGGAGATAAGGGAGGGCAGAAAAAACAAAGCGAATCGGGAGGGAGGGTTTTTTAATAGACTATAAAATATGACCTTCGAGGCGCAAGGAGCGCATCAATAGACGGTTTCCCTTTTTCTCTCTTGAGACCGTAATTCTCTTCTGAGGTACTTGCCTACCTTTGACTTGGGAAGCATATCTCTGAATTCTATATATCCCGGCACCTTATATGAAGTTAAACGATCCTTGCACCATCGCATCAGGTCGTAACCCGTAACCCCTTCCACGTCTTCCTTCAGGACA
>JAKQBZ010000235.1 GCA_029559435.1 Deltaproteobacteria bacterium
GGGCCACCTCGGCAGGCAGGGCGGTGAATTTGATCACGTTGCTGCACAGGGATTGAAGGCCTGCAGGTATTGCCGGCAGCCCTGTTGCACCAAAGGCGGACATAATGTAGACACTGCTCCCATCATACCGTGCAGCGCGTATCGCCTGGCTTGTGCCGTCATACGTGCCTGCTATAAAGCCTGCCAGGGCAAGGTGCTGGTTCGCCAGGTACGGTTCGGCGAGATCGATCCTTCCGTTGTTGTTCCCGTTCGTCGTCGTCCAGCGGTTTGTCGCAGTATTGTCATCGCCCGGCAGCTTGCTGTATTTGTCCTGGTAAGAATAGACGGCGGTCGCCAGGTCGCTTGCCTGGCTGATGACGGCCTTTATCTTCGCGTTCTCCATCATCGTTGCCCCTTTCAGGACAACGCCGATGAGGATGCCGATGATCACGATGACGACGGCCAGCTCGATTAATGTAAAACCTCTTTGAGAGCTCATAGCTGATAGGTCATGGTTGATGGCAAAAACACCGGATGGTTTCCTTATTCTCTTCACGTATCCCACATATAACGAAAGAACTTTGACTGCCGCACATCACAAAAAGGCAGGGAGGCAAAGCTCCCTGCCGTCATTTCACTCATATGCCGGAAACAGATTTCCTTCCGCTGCGAATATCCATCTTAGAACTTGATCGCGAACGTAGGGATAAGCACATCCGGCGTTGCCGCTAAGTAGGTCGCGCTTGCCCTGATGTCGCCGGTGTTGTATATACCGTTGTCATACTGGGTATCAATGATCTGGGCAACCCCTGCCGGTACGTTCTGGAACTGGATAAAGTGCGTGGTAAGGCCGCTGATCGTAGAATAGGCCACCGCAATAGAGCCGCCGTAGGAATGACTGGCGTTCCTGAACGAGGTGTTGTCGCCGCTTATGATGCCGGCCAGCCTCAACTCCCTCCAAAGGTCGCACTGTTCGGTCCCTGTGGCAGTACATGCAAAGTTAGCTGCTGCCGCTGCTGCAGCTTGAGTGATCAAGCCATTGCCGTTGCCGGCAGTAAGGCCGGTCCATATCCCTCCCCTCGTTGCCGCGTTGGGGTCATCGCCCGGATAAAACTGGTACCTGTCGTAATAAGTATATACAGCCGCAGAGATCTCCCGGTACTGGTTGTATAGCCTTTTGATCTTCGCGTTGTTTACGAGTTCCTGGCCCTTCAGTACCGCGCCGAGGATGATGCCTATGATGACCAGCACGATTGCCAGCTCAACGAGCGTAAATCCTTTCGCGTTCCGTATTGTTTTTAACATCCCTTTTCCCTCCTTTTTCATTTTATCTACAACACTATATTTATTATCGGAAAACATTGCAATATGTAAAATAAATATACAGATAATACGGTTTTACAGAGAGCGAGGGGAGCGGGGACGATATTGCTGGAAAAAGGGCTTCGAGGGATGTATTGGTTGTTCAGGCTGCCACCCCACCGGCAGGATCGGCCGTGCGCCCGGCCTTCACGAGGGAGATGGTGAATTCTACACCGCGCTCGGTGTTTGCTACTGTCATGGCGCCGCCCAGGTTCTTTACGATATGGCGCGCCTGGAAGAGGCCGACGCCGAGGCCTGAGCCCTTCGTGGTATAAAAGGGCTCGAACATACGCTCTATCTCCTTCACGGGGCTCCCCGTATCGCCGATCGTGACCTGCAGGGCCTCATCTTTTTCTTGGACGGCGGCAAAACATCGCAGTCCTGGCTCGCTGGCGGCCTTGTCACGTATATTCTTGATGATATTGTCAATTACCGTTACTACCAGATGTTTTTCCTCTACAAAGGAGCCGTTCCCCGTGACATCCCCTTTGATCCTGTGCAGATCAAGGAGCTCGCGGATGAGCCCGGCGATATCTATCTCCTGCTTGTCTTCTCCATCGCCTTTCTTTGCGACGCCTACCTCAAGGGTCCCCAGTATCTTATCGGTCCTCACCTTCAGCGCCGGCGTCGATTCTCTCAGCGATTCTATAAATCTATGCTCCCGCTCCGCCCCTTCTATTTTGTTGATATTAAAGAGGAGGCTCCTGATGAACTGGGTAACATTCTTCACATCGTGGAGCAAGAACGCCTGGAGCTTTGAGAAGTTAATGAATGCATCGTTGGTCACCTTTATCCTCATAAGGATATCCATTTCGATTAGCAGGAACAGGGCCTCAAAGATGATCATATAGATATATTTCTGGTAGCCCCTTGGGCTTAAAGGTATTATGCCGAGACGTATCGAGTAATCGGGCCGCGAGACCTCTCTGACAACCGTCTGCCGCTTCCCTGTATACGGTCTCGACAGGGTGCTCTCGCCATAGGTGATATGGTAAAAAACTTCGTCTATCTCAACGACCTTCACAAGCCCCTGCACGTTCGGAAGAAAACGGGTGACATCGTAGTTACAGTCCCGGTTCGCATCGACCATCCGGAGCATCACTTTGAACGCCCGGTTCGTAAGGTAGCGCAAGTAAAGGAGGATGAGTATCGCAACCGCGCCGGCAACGACAAAGAAGAGGTACATGTACTCAAGGAGCTTAATCGTTACCATCTTCCTCTTCCCGCTTGAAGCCGAATTTTTTCATAAAATAGTAGATGCTCTCCCTTTTTACGTTCAGGAGTTTGGCCGCCTTGTATATGTTGAAGTTCGTGTCCCGCAGCACCTTCAGGACAAAGTTCTTCTCTGCCTCTTCGCGCACGGGCTGCAGGCCCTGCCCTATCTCGACATTGAAGGAGATCTTTTTAACGCCCCGCTTCTCCAGCTTCTCTTCTGCGTCGCGGAAGAGTATCGCCCTCTCTATGGAAAAAAGGATCTTCTCCATGTTAACCGGCTTCAGGATATAATCGAAGGCGCCCTCTTTGATCGCATCCATTGCGATCCCCGCTGTCGTCTGGCCGGTGAGGATGATCACCTTGGCGGCCAGGTTTTCAAGGATGTGCTGCAGAAGCTTTATGCCTTCCTCCGGGGTATTCTCGTTAGGCGGCAGACCCAGGTCGAGTATGACAATGCCGATGTTTTCCTTCTCGAGGCAATCCAGCGCCTCCTCTCGGTCGCCCGCCTCAAAAACATTGTAATGTTCCTCCAGGGCGAAACGGACCTGAGCGCGCAGAGCATTGTCGTCTTCTACTATAAGGACATTCTCCATAATTTAACCCATAAAGTTAAAGGTGAAATGTGAAAGGTTAAAGGTTTTAAACATTTTCCATTTCACTCCTTACATCTTTACGCTGTCTGCTGTCGGCTGTGAGCTGTCAACTATTTCTATATTATGCATAAAAAGGTTTGCTTTTCATAGCATTTTTTATATAATTGAAGCATCAATGAGATGGGCGATCCTATGCGCGATCCTGCTTCCTACAACCCTTTTTGCCTTTTGCTTCGAATATGCGGGGAATGAGCACGGCATCACTCCCATAATCCTTGAAACCATTGCAAGGGTCGAGTCGAACCTCAATCCCAGGGCCATCAACAGGAACAGGGACGGCTCCGTCGACATCGGCCTCATGCAGATCAATTCCGGGTGGCTAAAGACGCTTAATGTGAGCCAGAAGGACCTCCTCGATGACGCCTGCCTCAATACCAGGGTCGGCGCGCAGATACTGCGGCAGTGCATCGACCGGTACGGCCTGAACTGGGAGGCGATCGGCTGCTACAATGCGACGAGCAGGGACAAAAAGGTTGGCTACGCCTGGAAGGTCTTCAGAAAATTGCAGAAAGAGCAGATGGAGGCAAACGGGCAAACGGGAAAATGGGAAAATGTGGAAACAGGCATGAGGCGCCAGAAAACGAGTACAAAGTCATCGCTTGTTTTTCATGTCAGGGATATCGCTGAAACAGAAGGGGAGGCGCCGTGAGCCTTCTCGCCGACCTCCTTTCAAAGGTCAAGCACCAGGATCAGCAAGGCTCAGTCCCGCCCAACCTGGCCCACATCATCCAGAGATCATCGCAAAAGAATAAAACGGAGCGAAAGATCGTCATCCTCCTTGTGGTCGTCCTGCTCTTCGTTATTGTAGGCTTCGGAGCCGTCTACTTTTTTGAATCCTATCTCGCGTCACCGTCAAAAAGCCTTGTGGCCCGGCAGGGTCTTGCCCTGAGGGATTCACAAAAAAACGTGGCTCCGGCCCCGCCGCCGCAGCCTGCAGCCCCGGATGCTCCCGCAACGCAGCAAGTGCCGCAGCCGGCGCCGCCCGCACAGGAGCCCGAGGCAAAAGCCCCTTCCGTTGAGGCCACAAAACCTAAGACAGAAAAAACACCGCAGCCGGCCGTCTCCCGCACATCACAACCATCAAAAAGACCTTCTGAAGTAATCGAGCGGCTCAAGGCTGAACGGGACATCCTTATATACTCGGCGCGGTCCTATGAACAGAACAAGAACTACAGCCTTGCCATCGCCGACTACAAGAAGGCCCTGGAAAAAGACCCCAGGAACTACCTTATCATGAACAGCCTCGCAAGCGCCCTGATAAAGACAGGCGCATACGAAGAATCGATCGGATATTCAAAGGACGCCCTCAATTATCAGAGAAATTACATACCGGCCCTTATCAACCTCGGCATAGCGCACGTGCAGAGCGGCAATATGACAGAGGGAGAAACATACCTGACAAGGGCGCGGACGATCGAGCCGACGAACAAGGCGATCCTCCTGAACCTCGCTTTGCTCTACGAGAGGCTTCCTAATTACCAGGAGTCCCTGGCGCATTTCCAGAAACTATCGGAGATGAAAGACATCCGGGGCAGCCTGGGCATGGCAAGAGTTCTCGAAAAACAGGGCAAGCGCGCCGAGGCAGCGAGGCTTTACAGGAACATGCTCACAATGGATGATGCGGACCCTCAAACAAGGCAGTTCGCAAATGAACGCCTCCTGGCGATAAACAACAAGTAAGAGCCAACACTTCAATCACCAATAACCAAACTGGGATATCTCATCGATTACGTTTGGGTATTCGGTCATTGGTTATTGGATATTAATTGGTTATTGATGTTTGGTTATTGGTTATTATGTTCTGTTACTGTTTTCCCGCCATCGTTCCAACTATGGCGACCCTTTCGGATATCCAGCATTCTTTTTCTTCGCCATACAGTATCTTGTACCATCTCCTGCCCGTATCGTCTTTTTTCTCACCGGCAACCCTGAATACAGACCCTTTTTCTGCTGATGAAACCTTTTCTGTTCCGATCGACGGGCCTTTTCTCAGGTTCGCTACTTCCACGCTGACCGTAAGGATCTTCTGCTGTCCACCCTGGGCGGCTTTCGCAGCGGGCGCCTCCTGAGCGCCTGCATGTGCAGCGGTTGCCCGGGCAATGGCAGGCTGCCGGCGGTCCACATATTTAAAGGCGCCGAAAATAATGGCGACGATCAGAATAACGCCCAACGCCCCATACCCCGCAAGCCTCAGATATCCCCTTGGCGTCCTTGCGTCGGCAAGATGCTCAATGGCGTACCGCACATGATCCTTTTTGATCACCCCGCTGCCCGAGACAAAGGCAGCCATGAGCGCCCTCGAGGCAATTATGTTGATCAATCTCGGTATGCCTTTTGACATGGCATAGATCGCCTTTTTCGCGTCGTCGTCAAAGTTTACCGCTCCTCTCCCCGCCTTGATAAGCCTGAAATTGACGTAATCGGATGTTTCGCTCTTCGTTAAAGGATTCAAGGTCGCCTTGATGGTTATCCTCTGGTCGAGCTGCTTCAGGTGGGCTGCCTGGAGCTTTTTCCGCAGTTCAGGCTGGCCCATAAGGATGATCTGCAAAAGCTTTTCCTTCTCTGTTTCGAGGTTTGAAAGGAGCCTCAGCTCCTCAAGCGTTTCGTCGGGCACGTTCTGGGCCTCATCGACGATGATGATGATCCTCCTGCCCGTCTCCGCGTGTTTGATAAGGATGTCCCTGAACGCCTTGATCATCTCGTTCTTATTGACCGACGGCAATTTCACATTGATGTCTTCCAGCACGGCCTGGAGAAACTCTTCCGGCGAAAGGCGCGGCGTCATGATCAAAGCGATCTCTGCCCTGTCCTTCCAGTTGTCGATAAGTATCCTCAGGATCGTTGTCTTTCCCGTGCCGGGCTCCCCCACAACAAGCGAGAATCCCTCTTTTTGCTCTATGGCATAATTCAAGGAGGTCAGTATCTCGTTATGTTCCTGGGATGGATAAAAATACAGGGGGTCGGGCGTCAGCCTGAAAGGGTCGTCCGTTAATTGAAAAAACTTCAAATAATCCATCCTTATCACCCCTTGTCGAATTTGACAACAACATCGTAGATGGGCAGCAGAAGCCCGATAATAATGACCGCGAATATAACGCCAACCACCGCGATAAGCAAAGGCTTTATCATCTTCCCCAGCTTCTCGGAGATGTCGCTCAATTTTTTATAGTAATAGTTGGAGAGGAACCCGAACTGGCTGTCAAGGTTGCCGCTCGTTTCGCCGATATCCACCATCCTTGTCACCAGGGTAGGGAAAATGCTCTGCTGCCTCATGGAATCAGATATCCTGCTGCCGGTCATGATCTGGTCCCTCACCTTTAAGAGGACCCTCTTGAAGACTTCCGACCCTATCGCGTTCCCCACGATGACAAGCGACCTGTCGATCGTTATGCCCGCAACGACGAGGATCCTTAACTGCTCGGAAAACATCGCAAGGAGCTTGTTGTAAACAAACTGCTTGACAATCGGCAGCTTGATCTTCAGGAAGTCTACATAAAACCTCGTGCCCTCTTTCTGCTTCAGGGCCTTCAGGATGATGAATATTGCCACCGGCACTGCAAGCACGACGTACCAGTAGGACTGCATCAGGTTGCTGGCGGTAAACAAAAGCTTCGTGATGAACGATAACGGGATGCCCATATCCTTGATGATCACCATGATCTTCGGCAGGACATAGATTATCCAGAACGCCAGCGCACCCCCGGTTACAACCAGGGCAAAGATCGGGTAGATGAGGGCCCGCTTCACCATGCCCGCGAGGTCTTCCATCTTTTGCAGGTGTTCCGCCACCTCCCCTATGCTTCCTTCAAGCCGCCCCGTTTCTTCGCCGATGGTGGCGAGCCGGATAAAGATATCAGGAAATACGCCAGGGTGCTGGGCGAGGGCATTGGAGAAGCTCGTGCCCGACTGTATCCTTTCCCGGATATCATCCACGACCCGCATGAGATATTTATTGTCCAGCGTGTGGCTGATGTCCCCGAGGGCATCAAGGATAGGGACGCCCGCCTTCATGATCACGGAAAGGTTCGCCGCAAACTCCGCGATCTCGCTCCTCTTCACCTTCCAGGAAGAAAAGCCCTTGGCAATGCCCGTTGTAAGACGGCCGGCCTTCGCAACGTCCAGCACATTCAGGCCGCGTGCAGCGAGGTCGCTGTACACCGTCTCAATGGTATCCGCGTCGGCGGTACCGCTCTTTAAAGCGCCATCCTGGTCGATCGCTTTATATGAAAAAGTACCCATATCCTTTGAGAAACAATCACCAATTAATACCCAATAACCAATGACCGAATACCCAAACGAGAAACGGCAAGGTAAAGTCTTTGTTTGGTTATTGGATATTGGGTATTGGTTATTAATTGGAGCTTGGTTATTGGTGATTGGTTATTCATACAATATCTCATTGGGCTGTCACTTGATCTACCCTGCTACCCTCAGCACTTCCTCGACCGTCGTTATGCCCTCGACAACCTTCCGCACCGCGTGGTTCTTCAGCGGCCTCATCCCTTTCTGGATCGCCCTCTCTTTGATCGCGGGCGCTGAGGCGCCTTCGTAGATCATCTGCTTTATCTCGTCGTCTATCACAAGTATCTCTCCTATGACGGTCCTTCCCGCGTATCCCGTATTATTGCACTTGGCGCAGCCGGTGCCTTTGAACGCTTTTGTTGCGGTAACGCCGTATTCCCTGAGGACCGCCGCCTCCTGATCGTCCAGCTCATACTCAACTTTGCAGAAGCTGCATATCTTCCTCAACAGCCTCTGCGCCACGATGGCAAGCAGCGACGAGGACATGAGGTACTTGTCAACGTTCAGGTCGATAAGCCTCGGTATCGATGTCACCGCGTCGTTCGTGTGAAGCGTTGTGATCACAAGGTGGCCGGTGATGGATGCCCTGATCGCGATCTTCGCCGTTTCTTCGTCCCTTATCTCGCCGAGAAGGATCACATCGGGGTCCTGCCTCATGAAATTCCTCCCCGCAAGGGCAAAGTCATATCCCGCCCGCTCCAGGACCTGCGTCTGCCGTATGAAGCTGAGCTTGTACTCAACAGGGTCCTCGACGGTAAGCACGTTCCTTTCAAGGATATTTACCTCCCTCAAGGCAGAGTAGAGCGTCGTTGTTTTCCCGCTGCCCGTCGGCCCGGTGATAAGGATAACGCCGAAAGGCTTCTGAAAGAGAGACCTGATGTTCTGGGTATCTCCGGGATCAAATCCGAGCGCCTCCATCCTGAGCAATGTCCCCTTGCCTGACAGGACCCTCATAACGACATTCTCTCCGTATATTGTAGGGATAGTAGATACGCGAATATCATACCCTTTATTCAGAAAGACGAAGGTAAAGGCGCCGTCCTGCGGCAGCCTCGTCTCTGCTATATCCAGATGGGAGAGGATCTTGATCCTTGACACGATGCCGATATGGATCGATTTTGGCAGGCAGTGCCCGAACTGCAGAACCCCGTCGATGCGGTAGAAGACCTGCGTCACGTCGGCGGTCGGCGCGAAGTGGATATCGGTAGCGTTGTTCCGTATCCCTTCTACGATCAGCATATCCGTCATGGACACGATGTCGTTGCCTGTCGGGGAGCCTGTCGTCTGAATATCCTTGACGATCTTTTCCATCTGCTGATAGACGGGATTCTCGAGGAAATAGTAAGCCTTTTCCATGGCGTCATAGTAGGCGTCCCTGTCAACGATATACATCTTTGCCTGTTTTTTTGTGATGCGCGTTACCGTGTCGATGGCTTTTATGTTGCCAGGCTCCGTGATGCCGATGCTCACCTTCCCGTCCTCCAGGTCGAGGGGGATGAACTGATTCTTTTCCGCTACGTCTTTCGGAACAAGCCTGAGAGCGTCCTCTGAGATGACGTACTCGTCGAGGTCGACAAATTCTATGCCCGACTGCTCGGCGAGGATCTGCCCCCTCTCTTTCGCCGATAAAAATCCGAGCTTGACGAGAACGTCTCCAAGGAGATCCCCGGTGATCTTGCTCTGGATAAGGGCGATATCGAGCTTCTTATCGTTAATGAGCCCCCTTGCCTTGAGGATATCGCCTATCTTGACAGGTGCTGCCATATTAAAACCCCCTCTTCAGATCACAGCTCAACATCAAATAATCAATAACCAAACATCAATCACCAATTAATAACCAATGACCGAATCACCAAACGTAAACCAATTAGGATTTTTTGTTTGGTTATTGGATATTGGGTATTGGTGTTTAATTGGAGCTTGGTTATTGGTGATTGGTTATTCACAGTTCTTATCAGGACATTATATAGGCCATTAAGCCGAGCCATTACATATTCACCAGCGCCGGCTGGAGCACTATCACAAGCTCGACCTTTCGATCCAGCTTGTTGCGGCTCTTGAACAGGTATCCGAGAAGCGGGATATTGCCGAGAAAAGGGATCTGATCGTCGGTCAGTGACTCTTTCTGCTGTATCAGCCCCCCGATGACGATGACGTCTCCATGCCTCACCTTCACGGTTGTGCTCAACTGCCGCAGGTCAACGGTCGGAGCGACAGCTCGACGACCGTTGGGGTTCCTATGTTCTTCTGGGTAAATTTCACCAGGTCGGAGACAATGGGCGTAACCGTGAGGGATATCTCGCCGCTCTCGTTGATGTAAGGAAGGATGCCGATGAGGATGCCCGAGAGCACGCTGTTCGTATCAACGGTAAACGTCGTAACCGTTGCGGCCCCGGCAGTGGTTGTCGTCTCTACCTTTGAGATATACGCCTCGTTTCTCCCTACGGTCAGGAGCGCAGTCTGCCCGTTCATGATGTTTATCTTCGGGTTTGAAAGCGTCCTGACCTCGCCCTGTTCTTCCAATGCCTGCATCGTAAAATTCAGATCTCCTTCGGCGCCCCCGAAGCTCGGGACGCCGGCAATGGTAAAAACAGGGCCGGTGTTCGGCACTACGGTATTATACCGCGTTGTTCCGAAGGTAAAGCTGCTTGTGGTCCTCCCCGCATTCGTCATGAACCGGTCCACCAATGTCCAGTCAATGCCGAACTGGAATACGTCGGAGAGGACAACCTCTATTATCCTCGCTTCGATCATGACCTGCCTGCTGATCGTCCTCTTCACTGACTTGATGTAGTCTTCAACCCTCTGGAGGTTCTTCTTCGAGGCAGTGACATAGATCATGCCGGTAAGCCTGTTGACGGTATACCCCTGCTGTGCCCCCGCCGCGGAGCCGCCTGCGCCGGCAGCGCCTGCCTGCGCCCCCAATATGTTCCCGATGGATTTTTCTATGGCATCCCAGAATTTAAAGGCCGTTTCGTCGCTTTTTATATTCTGTGTTACGCTTCCCTTGATAGATGTGCTGCCGCCCCCGCCTCCGCCTCCGCCGCTGGTGCCTCCGGGCGCTATATTCATGACGCCGCCGAATATGTCTCCTCCTACATCAACTCCATAGGCCTGCGTCATGGCAGGGTGCCCAAGCTCGAACATCTTCGTGTCAACTGCTTTCACGACAAGGAGGTTCTCCTGGACCTTATAAAAATAATCAACTGCCGTGAAGATCGTGTTCAGGGCATTTTCAGCGGTTACGTTTTTGAGCGTGAGGTTCACCTCCGTTTCAGGATCAACGCCTTTTTCCATAACGAGATTGAGGCTCGTCGCCTCTGCGATAACATGGAGGACATCCCTGAGGGGCGTCTTTCTTGCCGCGATATCGACGATCCTCGTTTTCAGAGGAGAGAGGTCTTCAGCCACAGGGACAAATTCGGGCGTTTTCGGAGGCGCTGGAGACGGCCTTTCCACCCTGGTCTGCTTCAGCTCCTCGGGGATCTTCACCTCCCGCTTGATGCCCGGCTTTGACAGGCCGCACGACAGAAGGGCACAACATATGCAAAAACAGATAAAGGCCCCTATCTTTGTTACTTTATTGTTATCCATCGCTCCCCCTCATTATCTTTAAGCAATATGCCATTTTTATCGATCTTTTTGATCATGCCGCTTTTAAACGTATCGCCCTCCTTTACAACCACTCCATCTACGATAGCGATCTTCGTGCGGTCTTTAATAAGAACCATGGAGATCCTCTGGATCTCGCCTTTTTCCCCGCCCGGAGGGGCAAGCTCCGAAAGGCCCACAGGAGGAAAATCCCTCTGGGCATCCTGTGCCCCTGAAAAGGGGCTGCTTATTCCGCTCACTATTGCGGGGTCTCTCTCAACTATCCCGACCTTTTCATAATTGAATTGCACGAGCTGCCTCTCATGCGGCAGCAATGAAGGCTTCATCTTCAGCAGGGACATCCCGAATATTACCACAATAACGGCAACAACGGTAACAGCTATAAGGCGGATAATATCTTTAAACGTTCCCATGCCTACCTGCCCACCATTTTTCTTGCAGGAGGACTTCCGGGCGGCGTAGAGCCCCCTGCTGCCTGTGCCTCTTTCGGCAATCTCAGCTCTCCGGCGATCTCATAGGCAACGCGCTGCTGTTCGCTCTTTTTGTCGGACGTCATAACGGCCGTTTTCCTCATGACGAGGCCGTTTATGCTGAAGAAGGGGAACTTCATAGCCTGCAATTTGCCGATGTTGTTTACAAACGTCGTGAAGTCATCGACAAATCCCTTCATTGTTACGGGCAGGTTCACTTCGCCCTCTTTCGCGGCAAACCCGGATACGGCCAACACGGTGTTCGGCATAGTGGCCTTAAGGGTATCGAGGCTCATCAGCAAAGATTTCTCG
Organism: Deltaproteobacteria bacterium; assembly: GCA_029559435.1. Taxonomy (GTDB): domain Bacteria; phylum Desulfobacterota; class Syntrophorhabdia; order Syntrophorhabdales; family Syntrophorhabdaceae; genus UBA5609. The sequence continues at coordinate 11,906 of JAKQBZ010000235.1, forward strand.
GGCGCGTCAACAAAGTAATTCGCCGGAATGACCTTGCCCGATGCCGCGATCGTCTTTTTCATATCTCCGGTAAAGTCGCTTATCTTTATAAGGCTGTTTCTCAGCTTTGTAAGGCTGTTCAGCGTCTCGTCCAGCGATCGCGCATATTCTCCTGTTATTAAGCCGAGCAGCAGGATAACAATGAAAATAAATGCTGCGTACAGGTAGTATGTGAGCAGCTTCTTTAACCTGCTGTCCGTCACCTGCATCTTTTTTATTATTGGGTTTTCCATTTCAGCTCTATTTTAAAATTTTGCATCGCAAGATCAAGCGATTGCGATACGGTTTCAAATTCTTTTATCTTCTTAAGGCCGTCGGTAACATTCTGATAATTGAGCTGGAGATCGCTAAACGTCTTCGCCTTAATATTGCCCTCGATGGATATGAGGCAGGCCTCCTTGCCGTTGCTTATGGTAATTGCGCCGATGTTCACTCCCGGCATGCTCAGCGTCTGCAGCGAAACAAGGACCTGCTGTATGTCTGGAGAGGTATTGATCTGGTTCATAAAGGTAATGGGCGGCATTACCTTCTGCAGCTCCTTCGATGTCCTCGTAAAATCGCCGATGATGGGCTGCCTCACGCCGATGGTCTGCCGCAACGCGCTGATCTCCTTTTTTGTCAGCATTATATCATAAAGCTTTATGCCGATATAGCCTACGCCGATCAGGGACAATACCAGCAGAACAGCCGCGGCATAGGCAAGGATCTTCCGCTGCGTAAAGATGCCGCGGTACCCTTCGGGCAGCAGGTCGCAGGAAGGGAGCGTCTTTTCGTGCAGCGCAGCCGCTATGGGCGTAATGTATTCTTCTATCGTTTCCTTGAAGGCGGTAACATGGGAGGGGTATTTCATCGCCGCCTGGGGAATAATCGGATTGACTGTGGACTCGCGGGCCTCCGGCCTGTCCCGAAAGACAACCCGGGCGGGGTTCACGCGAAGCGTCTGCCGGCAGTGCGCGATCGTCATATTGATGCTGTCAATGTCTGCGTCGTTCAGGCCTTTCTGGTCTGACTGGGCGACCCTTACAAAGAGGAGCTTTTTGTCCTTCACGAGGAACATCGTCTTGTGGGTTGCCAGGTCAATGACGCCGAGCAACGGCTGGTCGGGCTCCGCGTCCTCGGCCTCTATGATGTTTGAGAGGACGAGGATGTCCGGGTACAGGTGCGTAATGATCTTATTGTGCCTGCTGAACCGTGAGATCAGATTGTTGATGTCGTCTTTGTTGACCACAAAAAAGAATATATCCTTGAACCATTTGCCCTCGCGCTGCGTCTGCCTTATCGTCATATAGAAAAAAGAAAACTCTTTCCAATCGCTAACCCTTTTCTTTACCTCGATGTCGACGAGGGAGCGGAGGTATTTCTCCTTCGCCGGCGGGAGCGAAATGACGTCCTGGTACATCTCGTGGAAATCGTTGATCACAACAAATTCGTTGTCTGTCGTGGTCGCCAGATAGTGATCGAATTCTTCGCCGGAAAAACTAAATGATTTGTCTACGGAAAGATCGCCATGCCTGATATTTGCATGGATAACCTTTATGACCTCATTCTCAAAGCTTACTATTACCTGCCCACTCAATAAAACCCCTCAATGCCGGCATACCCATGTAAAAATACCTCTGAACTCCGAAAAAACGCTGATGATTTAAACCATTTATACCCCTAAGCATATGAAGTGTCAAGCTTTTTTAGCTCATGGCTCATAGCTCATGGCTCATAGCTCATGGCAAAACCAAAAGATAGTAAGCAGTAGGCAGTAAGCACGGAAACCTTTTACTGCATACTGCTTACTGCCTACTCTTTTTTTGCTGTTGCCATGAGCTATGAGCCATGAGCTGGTTTAATTGCTGTTG
>JAKQBZ010000244.1 GCA_029559435.1 Deltaproteobacteria bacterium
GATTTCGCCTCTTCCCTGCTTTTCAGCATCTTTTCTACCCAGAGAGAGTAGACCTTTGACATGCCGAGGAGCCTTCTCGCGTTTGCCGTCGGCGCCGTATCGAAGACGTAGAAGTCATATTCGTCCCTGAACATAATATCCGTCATGTTCTCGAACATGGCAGACTCTTCAAATGCGGGGTTCATCGTCGCCGACTCTACAAAATCATCTGCCTTTGTTGTAAGATCGGCAAACCTGAGGAACCAGTTTATCTTTTCCCTGATCTCCTGCTTCGAGCGCTCTATCGTGTCTTTTGTATCGATCTCAAAGGCGAAGCACCTGTCGTCGTCGCAGACAACCGCCGCCTTTCCAAAGACGTCCTTTTCAAAGAGGTTGGAAAGGCTGTGGACCGGGTTTGTGGAGGCGAGCAGCGTCCTCTTGCCCTGCTTGGCGGACCACAGCGCTGCCGTGCCTGCCATAACGGTCTTGCCTACTCCGCCTTTTCCCCCGAAGAAGATGTATTTGAGCTTCGGGTGATCGCTCATGTATTTTGTCATGCTGGTTGTGATCTGGTTCATGGGGGGCTCCTTAAAACATTTTATCTGCCAGCTTCTCTATCATGCCGAGGCCGGTGACATCCCTTTCCATTTCAGGGACGGATGCGAGTATCTGGCCCTTAAAGACCTCGTCGATGACCTTAAGGTACTTATCCTGCATGGTGAGCCGGTTTTTGAGATACTCGGGTATCTGCTGGTCCTTCAGCTCCGGGGGCAGAACGCGGTTGATGATATACCCGCTGAGCGGCACATCGAATTTCGCGAAGAGCTCCGCTGCCTTGAGCGTGTCGTTGATTATCATCTCCTCAGGCGTCAGGACGAAAAAGAATGCGGTCTTTTCCTTGTCCGTCAGGATGCCCGATGACTTGTTGATCCGCTCCTTGATGTAGAGCAGCTCGTTGAGGATCGCGTCCTCGTCGATCTCCTTATCACGCTTCATGACGGCTGCGACCTGGTCGTACTCCCTCATCTGTTGGCGGAGATTTGTGATCTTGTCTATCCATTCATCGTAAACGGATGCCATGCTCAGGTAGTACAGCGCGTGGCCCAAAGGCACGAGGTCATAGATATAATAATCGTACCCGCCGTGCACAACGATGTCGACGACCTCGTCGAAGATGGCGCTCTCTTCCATCGCGGGCTCAGCGGCGGCCGCCTGGATGTAGCTCTCGATCTCGTCAGGGATGTTGTCCATGCCGTACATGTCGAGGATCTTCTTCCTGATCTCCTGCTGATATTCCTTGACCCTGCGGTCAGCATCGATCTCCTGGGCGTAGAGGTTGGGCATGATCTCCGTCGGTCCCTTCCCGAATATGTCCTTTTTGAATATGTCGCTGAGAGACGCCTGGGGATCTACGGAAAAGACGAGGACACGTTTTCCTTGTTTGGCAAGGTAGTAGGCAGTAGCAGCGGAAAAAGTGGTTTTGCCGAGCCCGCCTTTGCCGCCGAACATGATGTAGCGCCGGTCCGGAAATTCATCGAATATTTTTGATAGTGAAATGGGAACCACCCCCTTGTTAGAATTTGAAATTTGATATTTGAAATTTGAAATTCAGGTGCATTACGCCAATCCGTCCGTAAGGTCTTTTTCCTTCAGCATCCTCCGCTTCCATGTTGAGATCTGCGGAACAACATAGGGCAGGAGGCGCAGGGAGTAGTAAGGTGGGAGGATCGGCACTCCCAGCATATCGCCCATGGTGATAAGGATAAAGAGGTGCTCCATGCTTGCCCGCGACTTGAGGGCAAAACGCGCAGAATCGTGAGCCGCAACGCCGTACACAAACTCCTTGACTGCGCTGAAAAAGCCGCCTTTCTTCTTTTCTTCTGACATATCAGCTTTCTCCTTAGACGTAATATTGCTAAACGTTAAAGGGCTCAGGCCATATCGGCAGCCCGAGCCCGAAAATACATTATTATGCCTTTGCCGCAGCCGCAGCCTGGTTTTTTGTTATCGACCTGTATCGCTTCAGCGCCTTCATTCCTTCAGC
>JAKQBZ010000247.1 GCA_029559435.1 Deltaproteobacteria bacterium
AGAGGGGCAGGCTCTATGGAAGAAATTTGCCCCTGAGATGCCCCAGGACGAAACGGGCAAGACCACCATGCCACCTGCACCCGAAAAACCCCAGGGCGGCGAAACTGTGAAGGCTGGACCCACGCAGGAGGGAAAGAAAGAGCCGTGGGAGATGACGAGGGATGAATATGATGCGCACCGTATTAGCATAATAAACCCAGAGATGGGGTTTGAGGTAACCGATACAGAAATTCAATCGGTAGGGAAGGCTGGTGGCGTTCAGGGGCAAATGCAAACAAAGAATAAAAAAATTGTTAGGCGTAAAAATGCTGATTCGGGGGTAACTACGCATGAGATCAGACACCTAATAGACGAGAAGCATGGCATTCACTATGCTGTTGTGCAATTTATTAATGCAGCAAAGGGGCGTTCCCAGCAACTACGCGAATGGTTATACAGTAGGGGGTATATCCATGCTGGCCGGAGTGGGCATTTTGATACAAAAGAGCTTACCGAGGCGGTTATCAATGAGTATCTTTCCGATCCTGCGGGAATGGAAAAAATTGTTCCAGAACTGAAAAGCCTTTTGGATCTGACTGATTTAACAAACTATAAGGACTTCAACATATCGCATCGTCAGCAAATCAAGAAAGCCCTCTCCGAAGGCAAGCCCGTTCCTCCCGAAGTCCTCAAGGATTATCCTGATCTTGTTAAAACTTCGCTTAAAACGCCCGAGGTTGCATCGGAAGGGCCGAAAGATTCTACCATACCCGAAAAGACCGAGGAAGCCAGGGGCGGTGGCAAGGAGCAAGCGGCAGGGGTGCTGGAGGGGGAGAAAGAACCTTGGGAGATGACGCGGGAGGAGTTTGTAGGTGATGCTACCGGCGATGAAAAAGCTATCCGACTGAGCGCTCACCCCCTGAACATCAAACAGGCATTGGAGGAAGGAAAGGATGTACCGCTCGAAGCTCTGAAGCCCTATGAAAACAACCAGTGGGCAAAGAATGCCATAGCAAAAAAGCCCCAAACAGCACCGAAGCCGTCAGAAGGGGCGGCTCCAGCTGCTCCACCCATTCCTGACAGCATCGTCACCGACCCTGCAAAGGTTCAGGAGATCCGCAACAGCATAGCGGAAGGCGAGATGATCTTGAGGTCTGGGAAGAATACGGCAGGCAAAAACCTGCCCCTGGACCAGCTCGCGGCTATTCAGAAGAGCGTTGATAAGGCCAGAGCAAAGATAGGGGAGAAGGCTGACCCCATATTCAGACCCATCCCGCAGCGTCACATTGAGTCTGCATACCGTGCTATCTATAAAATCGGGGAAGGCGAACCGGGAAAGAGGATCAGGCTCGATGATGGTGAATGGACTGCCATGCCATCGACGTACCCCGACTTTTTCAAGGGCAAGGGCTACACGGCGAAAGAGGTCATAAAGATACTGGACAAGGCCATTCAGGGAAAGAAACAGCTCACCGACTTGCAACGTGCAGTCTTCGATGATATTATAGCAGGTGAACGCTCTGACATGGCCGCAGAGCTGATGGAGCACAGACGCTATGAACGAGAACAAAGAGAAGCCGAGCGACTCCTCAACGAACACCATGGATGGACTGCATCCAGAGGTGCAAAGTTCACTGAGTCGATTATACAATCTGGCCTTCAGGACGGGAAAGAGGCTGGAGCTACGGCGTCGCTTGAAGGCGAAAGCGAAAAATCCCCCTGGGACCTAACGGACGAAGAACGAGCCCAAAGATACCCCGAACTGAAAACCGAAGCTCCCGATGTATCATTCAATCCTGAAGATCTCGATGCAACAGGAACGTCAGGCAACGCGAGCATAGGCACTTTTGCCGACATCGGCGGCTCCGACTACTCTGAAGGCCCACACGGGAGCGCCTACCAGGACGTTCCCGCAGTCATGCAGCTCCCCGAGATCGTCGAGCTCGCCCGTGAGCTCCTGGGCGGCAGATACCCCAAGGTTCTCCAAAGGCTCTCC
>JAKQBZ010000250.1 GCA_029559435.1 Deltaproteobacteria bacterium
GCGGCGAGCCCTTTTGTGGTGTTGATCCTGTCAAGAAGGGGGGTATTGGAGATGATGGCAGAAACCAGAAAGAGGGAGAAAAGGGAAAAGAGGCTGAAAAGGACCGAGAACTTGTTCAGCCTCCGTACGATAAGAAGGCAGAAGATGACAAAAGAAGAAAGGGAGACAGCAACAGAAAAGCTCCGGAGATCCTTCATGATGATCGGGGCCTCTTCCGATATGCCATTTATATAGGCATTAAAGAGGTCGTTAGACGGCAGAAGGGCGGAGACGGCAAAGACGCCGAAGATGACCAGGTAGATCGTCGCCTCTATTCTTTTCTTGATAAGATCTCCCCAGCAGCTATAGAACAGGTGGCCGATAAGGACCGAGAGGGCGGGGAAGGCGGGGAGGATGTACGGTGGGAGCTTTGAGCCCGACAGGCTGAAGAATACAAAGACCACGAAGGCCCAGATCGCGAAGAACCTCATCTCGCTATTTTTCCAGGCGTTGACAATGCTTCTCGGTATCAGCACAGACCAGGGCAAAAAACCTGCGAACAACACCGGCAGAAAGTAGTATACGGGCCCTGACCGCTTGTGCTTCGAAGTCAAAAACCTGAGTACGTGCTGGTCGATAAAGAAGAAATAGAGGAACTCCTTTTCTCTCAGGGCCATGGCGATGATCCAGGGCAGGGTGATCGCCGCATAGATCGCGAGGCCCCGGAGGGGCTTCAACTCCCTGAGAAAGGCAAGGTTCTTTTCCGTCATGAGAAAAATGATAATAGTGATGCCGGCAAGTATTACGCAGACAGGGCCCTTCGTAAGGGTCGCAAGGCCAAGGGCAGCGTAGAAGGCATAGAGGAGCCGCCTCTTCCGTTCCTTGTAGTATCCGATGAAGGATGTGAGGGCGCAAAAAAGCAAGAAGGTGAAGAACATATCAAGGGTCACTATCCTTGCCATTGCAAAAAAACCGAAGGATGACAGAAGGACTACTGACGATATGAACGCCTCTTCTTCGGGGAACCTTCCTCGAAGGGCGAAATAGAGGACCGCAATGCACAAAAAGGCAGACAGCGCATTGGGAAACCGGAAGGACCATTCGCTTATGCCGAATATTGTGTAGGAGGCCGCCACGGCCCAATAGAACAGGGGGGGCTTTTCGAAATATCTTACGCCGTTCAGGTGCGGAACGACCCAGTCGCCCCGTTCGATCATTTCCAGCGGTATTTCAGCATACCTGCCTTCGTCAGGCTCCTTCAGGGAATAGCCGCCGATACCGTGAAAGAGAAAGACATATGAAAGGAGGACGAGGACCGCCGCGAGCATTATCTGTTTGCTGTTCTTCATTGAATCGTTCCCTCAGTTCCCCCGTCCCTGGTAACGGGCAAGGACCATGTCCGTGCCGCCTATCTTCTCTTGCAGGACTATGTCTACGTTTGCCAGCGCTCCCTGCACCTCGCCTATATCGCGTTTGCGGGTTACCAGGTAGAACTCATTGAGCCGTTGCTGCAGCTGCCGCAGTTCCTCAACCTTGTGCTCGCCGACGTGGACAGCCTGCCTCCCTATATAGTATACGTAAACTCCTCTCATGCTGCCATAGTAGACCCACTGCCCATCTTTTTGCAAATAATGCCTGACCTTTTCGCAGAAAGGCCGCGGCGATTTATAATAGTTCAGCTTGCCGTAGATCCATATGTTGGCAGCCATGTAGGTTGTTGAGAGAAAGACGAAGAGAAAGCAGGCGATCGCATCTTTCCTTTTCAACAAGGCTGACCATGCAATTGCTATTGAGATGAGTATTGACAGGATGCCGATAAGGATCCTCTCCGGGTGAAACTCTTTATACATCTCTGTCCTGACGGCCATAAGAATGATGCCCAGGGCAAGGAACAGCGTTGCGAGCAGCGCGGATGCACAGAAAACATATTTGCCGTCTTCCGTCGTGAACGTCCTGGCTGTCATAAGCGCCATGGCAGGCAGGAGGGGGATCATATATTTGCTGATCTTTCCTGATGAAAGGGAAAAGAACAGGAACATCCATAGGAACCAGACGAGAAAGAAACGCATTCTATGATCGTTTTTCCAGCCCTTTGCGGCAAGGTAGAGGCCCATGGGCAGAAAAAGGCTCCATGGGAAAAAATCCAGGGGAAGGGTGGTGAAATAGTAATAAAAGGGGCGTTTGTGGCTCCAGGCATCAAAGAACCGCGTTATGTTCTGGCGGATAATATTTTCCTGGAGATACGGGAAGCCTTCTTTTATATAGACCGCCAGGTACCATGGCACAATGATCAGCAGGAAGATGCACAGGCCGATGACGGTCTCCCTGCTTCTGAAGATGCGGAGGTCGCGCTGAGACCAGCCGTAGATGAGAACAACGGGAAATATGAGGATGACCGCGAGCGGCCCCTTGGTCATAAAGGCGAGCGCGGCGAGCACATAAAAAAATATGTACGGGGTTTTCCCGCCTTGATGATAAGACCGGAAAAAACATAAAAGGCTGGACGCAACAAAGGCGGCAAAGACCATATCGACCTGGAGATACCGTGCCTGCCAGTAGTAAAGGGGGGAGCTTATGAGGATAAGCGCGGCAAAAAGCGCCTCCTTCTTTCCGAAGGCCCTGCCGGCAAAGCAGAAGAGGAGGGTAACTGCAAGAAGGGC
>JAKQBZ010000261.1 GCA_029559435.1 Deltaproteobacteria bacterium
ATAGTAAAGCCATCATAGACATGCCTGCAAGCTTAATCTTCGGTATTTTATATTCCATCGTTAACCCTCCTTTATTCAGCGATCAGGAACATTAATAAATTCAAAATTCTAAGCACCAATCTCTAAACAATATCAAAATTCAAATATTAAATGCTCAAAATAAAAAGTGCTCAATAAGTTTCTCATTTTGAACATTCGTGCTTGTTTAGGATTTCGATATTCGAATTTAGGATTTAAATTCACGTCCACTTCTGCTTTCCGCCTTACGGGTATTTGCTATCAGCCATCAACCATGAGCCGGTTTGCCCAGCATGTCTATTGTCCTCCATGATGGAAAAAATTTCAAGCGAAATGGATGCCGTGGTCTTTACTAAAATTGCTTGACAGAAGCAGAGCTGTTCATATAGTTATGAAAGGAAAGGCAACGGACCTGATGTTCAGAAAGCACCCTATTTTGAAAACGATCGTCGAAGAAGGCTGCCGGCTTCTTTTCAAGATCTATTTTTCTCTGGTCCACCGGGTAAGCGTTAAGGGCATGGAGAATGTGCCGAAGGCATTCGAAAAGCTGATCATCATCTCCAACCATGAAAGCCTGATCGACGGGGTACTGCTCTGGACGTACCTGGACCTTAAGCTCAAGATACTTGTGAGCAGGACAAGGGCCCAGGAACGGCGGTTCAAATTTTTCATGCAGAACGATTACACGGTCCCGCTGGACACGATGAACCCCTATTCCCTGAAGGGGATAATTGAAAGGGTGAACAAAGGGGCCCCGCTGCTCGTCTTTCCGGAAGGGCGGATGACAAGAACGGGGAGCCTCATGAAGATCTACGAGGGGACAGGGTTTGTCGCTTACAAGACGGGGGCGCGGATACTGCCTATCCATCTTGGCAATACCTACTCGACAATGTTCTCCAGAAAGGAGGGAGGCCGCAGAAAGTTCTTCGCACACGTTTCGGTTGCCATAGGGAAGGCGCTCGATCCTGTAGCGTTGGAAGATATGCCGCCGAAAAGGCGGAAAAAGCAGGCGGCGGCGATCATCTACAAGGCCTTGTGCGATATTGCCTACGAGGCGGCAAGCAGGCCTTCAACGCTTGCCCGCGAATTCATCCGCTCCTGCAAAGAGAACGGAAGCAGGACGCTGTACAAAGACTCGACGGGGAAAGAGGTAAGCTACAGGCAATCACTGACAGGTGCCTTTGTATTGGGAGGCTGCCTGTCGCGGCTGCCCGATAAGAACATCGGCCTGCTCCTGCCGAATCTGACCGTCACGGCCCTTATCTTTATGGGGTTGGGGTTCTTCAGGAAGATACCGGTCTTTCTCAACTACTCTACCGGCCCCGCCGCGCTGCAGCACGCAATGGAACTTGCCGATCTGACCACCATCGTTACGTCGCGGCAGTTTCTCAACCGGATCAGGGTCAACCAGTCTGTCTTTGAAGGCAAGAACGTCGTCTTTGTAGAGGACCTGAAAGAGGAGATAGGCCTGAAACAAAAGTTTGCAGGCATTATCCGCAGCGTTTTTCCCGGCTCCTGTTCGCAGATGAGGCCGGGCGAAGAAAAAGAGACAGCGGTTATCCTTTTTACCTCCGGCTCTGAAGGCGTACCCAAAGGGGTCTGCCTGTCCCACGAAAATATCATCTCAAATATCCACCAGGCGCTCACAAAGGTTGATGTGCGGGAGACGGATTATTTCCTCAACGCCCTGCCGATCTTCCACAGCTTTGGCCTTACCATCGGGACCATACTGCCCATGTTCGCCCGCGCAAAGGTATTTCTCTACGTGAGCCCCCTCCATTACAGGATCGTGCCCGAGATAGCGTATGATGAAGGGTGTACCATTTTTGTCGGGACCAACACGTTTTTGAACGGCTACAGCAAAAAGGCGCACCCATACGATTTTCATTCCATGCGGTACATCTTTTGCGGAGCAGAGGCATTGAGCGACAGCGTATTTGAGCGGTATGCGAAGATCTACGGGATACGGGTCATGTCAGGGTACGGCGCCACGGAATGCTCCCCGATCATCAGCATCAACAATGGCCTCGAGCACGAGTACGGGACCGTAGGGAAGATACTGCCCGGCATGGAATATAAGCTTGTGCCCGTTGAGGGCATCGACGATAAGCAGGGAAGGGCAGGCAAGCTCTATGTCAAAGGGAAGAACGTGATGGCGGGATATTTAAAGAACGAAAAGGCGAACGAAAAATTTCATATTGAAGACCAGGGCTGGTATGATACGGGCGACATCGTTGAGATCACTGAAGACGGTTTTCTGAAGATAGTCGGCCGGTTGAAGAGATTCTCCAAGATCAGCGGAGAAATGATCTCCCTTACGGCTGTCGAGGAGGCCCTCGCCGGGCAGTTCGGCGAGCGCAAGGAGGCAGCCGTTATGGCCGTTTCCGACGAGCGGAAGGGCGAGAGGCTTATACTCGTTACGAACAGCAGGGATGCGGAACAAAAGGCTGTTAGAGAGATACTAAAGGCGAAGGGTTTTTCCGACCTTGCCTGCCCGAGAGAGATCAGGT
>JAKQBZ010000288.1 GCA_029559435.1 Deltaproteobacteria bacterium
CCCTGATAAATGCCCGCGCCCTTCGTCCCCGCAAATAACCGCGCGAGCTTGCGGATATCGGAGGCCGGCACCGATGAGATCTTTTCTGCCCACTCAGGGGTATATTTCTGGACATGGGGGACAAGCCTGTCAAACCCTGATGTGTATCTATCGATAAATTCACCGTCGTAAAGCTTCTCGTCGATGATCACATGTATCATGGCAAGCGCCAGGGCGCCGTCTGTTCCGGGCCTTATCTTGATGTACATCTCCGCGTTGTCGGCAAGAGATATCCTCTTGGGATCGACAACGACGACCTTTGCGCCTTTTTTCATATTCTTTTTGATTGCAAGGAGCAAGGGAAAGTCTGATTCCTGGGGATTATGCCCCCATAGTATATAGAGGTTTGAATCAAGCTCCTCTGTCGGATATTTTCCGAAGGTGATCTGCCTCGTCCTGATCCTCATCCGGTAGCAGATGCTTTCTACTGAGAAAAAATTCGGCGAGCCGAAGGCTGCCTCAAACCTGTGGGTCAGGCCTGCCATCTCAAGATTTTCAACACCGATGGATCCGCTGAATACGCCGAGCACGGCAGGGCCGAATTTTTCCCTGAGCTTTAAAAGCTTCTCTCCTATCTCGGCGATTGCCTGGTCCCAGGTTATCCGCTGAAAACTGTTGTTTACCCTTTTTAACGGGTACTTCAAGCGGTCAGGGCTATAGATATTATCAAGCGCCGCCCTTCCCTTCGGGCAGAGCATGCCCCTGTTCAAAGGGTGCGACTCAAGCCCCTTTATCTTTACGGCCCTTCCATCTTCCACGGTCACGACTGTCCCGCAGCTGTGGTAGCACAGCGTGCAGTCGGTAATAATTTCTTTAGTATCCTTCGCCGTCTCTTCACCTCATATGAAAGATCACCGATTGCTAATTGTACCAGCTATGATGGCCGTTGTGAAGTGAATTAAGGAAAGGAGGCGCTGAGAAGCTTTCTTGGCTATCAGCTATCAGCACTCAGCTTGAAGCCTTTTTTGTTTTGGCTGAAAGCTGACTGCTGTCTGCTGGGGGCTGTTCTTCAGGTCTTCTGCGACATGTACTTTTCGAATACGGCGAGGTTGGATTCGAGGGCCCTCACTTCCTTCTGCAGGCGCATGGCCTTTTCGGCCAGCTCTGTTCCCCGCGCCATCTGCGCTATCTGGCGGGAAAAGCCGCCTATGACTACGATGCGGTTCCTGAAGTTGTGCGTTGTTTCCATCAGGATCGACTCCTGCCTGCTGCAGGACGTCATGAGCTGCTCAACAAGCTTTGCCCTCCCGATGATGGCGCTGATGAGCTGCCCGATCACCTGGAGGTACTGGAAATCCTCCGCCGAGATCGGGGCCTCCTCTTTTCCTGAATCAACGATCAGAACCCCGAGCTTGCTCTCCTGCTGCGTCATGGGATCTACATAGCTCAAGGGGACGATAGCCTTGACCTTGATCGGCGCGCTCAGCGTGTGCTTGTAGCCGTTCGTCTGGTGAGGATCGGTGAGATTGACGGCAACGCCTTTCTTTAAGGCGTCCCAGACAACGCTGTCTTTATGTATCTGCAGTCCTTCTATAGGACAAACATGGTCGCCGGCCCAGAACCTGAGCTTCAGGTCGTCTCCTTCGAGGAAGGCGCACCTGGCCCTTTTCCCGAGCCGCTCACGGAGATCGTTGAGCACCATCTCGACAACTTTCCCGGGAACCGTGCTGGAGCCCAGAAGGCTGACCGCCTCAAGGATGTCCTGAAAATGTCCCTGCAGGCCCTCTTCCTTTTTTGCCTTTTTCACCGCCATCCTAATTGTACTATGGTAGCACCTTTTCGATCAACAGACAATGCCCTGTCAACTTCCGCCCGAAGACAGGGCCCTACTTTTTGATCAGCGCACCGGCTTCCTTCACGATGGCGATTCCCTGTGCCTTCATTTCTTCCAATGCCTTTGCCGTTGTGTCAGGCGCCACGCCCCTGCATAAGCCTTCTACGACTACCACGTCGTAGCCCCGGCCAACAGCGTCTATTGCTGTGGCCTTTACGCAGTAATCCGTCGCAAGCCCGAAAACTATCAGCTTCCTGATCCCTGCAGCCTTCAGGATAGCATGCATTTCTGTTTGCGCCCCTCCATCATCCTGAAAGCCGGAGTAGCTGTCGAATTTTGAGTGTTGCCCTTTTTTGACAATAGCCTGGAAAAGATTGTTGTCAACAAGAACCCTCGCCCCGTCTGTTCCGTGAACACAATGGGGCGGCCATAGAATCTGCGTTTTTCTTGCAAGGCGCACTGCCTCGAAGGCTTTTCTGCCGGGATGATTGACTGCAAAAGAGACGTGGTCAGGCGGATGCCAATCCTGTGTCCCGTAAATGGCGATGCCCTGCGCCTTCAGCCTCCTGATCGCACGGGCTGCTTTCCTGAGGAACTTCTCATCCGTATCCGGCACCGCGAGGGCGCCCTTCTTCGCCGTTGTAAAATCGCCCTGAACATCAACAACAATAACGGCAGCTTTCCCCCTCATGCCGCTTCCCCTCTTCCCATATCCCTTCAGCCGAGCGGCTTATGGTGAATAACCTGGTTCGTCCATGGCGCGGGGTACCCCGCAGCAGAACAGGCGTCCTGGATCGCCTTGTTGGTATCGAAATAGACCTGCCAGTAGTTGTTGTTGTGGCAGAAAGGGCGCACCGCGAGAACAGGCCCCGCGAGGTTGAATTCAAGGATCTCGATAAAGGGCGCCGGGTCGCTGAGGACATTGGGTATCTGCTTCACCTTTTCCAGGATCCTCTGCGACGCCTCATAGGGGTTCACGCCCTGCGCAAGCTGCGCCTTCAGGTCTACGCGCCGGTACGGGTTCGTCGTGTAGTTGATCACATTGTCGGAGAGGATCTTGTTGTTGCCCACCACAACCCTGAGATTGTCCACTGTATCGATAGTAGTGGCAAATAGCCCTATTTCTTTCACGTCCCCCGTTACCCCTCCGGCGCTGATCATATTGCCGACGTGGAATGGCCGGAGGATGATAAGAAAGGCCCCGGCTGCGAAATTTGCCAGCAGGCCTCCCCAGGCAGCGCCGATCGCAACGCCGGCTGCCGCAAGGAGCGCAACAAAAGAAGTGGTCTGGATGCCGAATATGGCGAGGATAGCGATAACCAGCACTATTTTCAGGACAATGCGTATTGCCGCTTCGAAATACTTGATCAGGGTGGGATCCAGCTTCTGGGCCTTCATCCCCCTTCCTGACAGGTTGCCGATGATCTTGATTGCCCAGCTGCCGATGATCCATAGAATAACAGCGCCGAGGACCTTCCAGCCCACGGGGATAAGGTAAACGGTCATAAACTTATCAAAGCTTGTCAAGAAGTCTCCCATAAAAGCCTCCTTTAATAAATTTTAGCGCTCCGTCGTGC
>JAKQBZ010000306.1 GCA_029559435.1 Deltaproteobacteria bacterium
CGTCCGCTGGTGGAACCTCAGGTCTGTGAGGGACTACTGCCGCCTCCTCCGGGAAGGCAGGCGCCCCGTGGAAGGGCAGGAGGAACTTTCATCCGATGATGTAAGGCTTGAAAAGCTCATGCTCGGATTCAGGACGGGAGATGGCGTTGATATCGATGACATTGTAGGACAAGCAGCCGGCATAGAGGCGTTGACGCGGCTTGCGTCCTCCGGGATTGTGAGGATCGAAGGGAAAAGGGTCTTGCCGACCCTCGATGGCTACCTGATAGCAGACCGTCTGCCCATGATATTTTTTGTTTAAAATTATAATAATTTCTATTGACAAAAAAACAGTTATGTTCTATTATTAAATCAAGGTATGTTAAATAATTCACAATATAGCTATTCTGAAACATTTGATAATTGTGGGTTTTTTGAATATACCTCTGCTTTGTGTTGGAATGATTTGTTAAGTAAAGGTAATCAAGTACAATTCTTCACAAAGTAGCAAAAACGCAAAACCACCTCCATAGCTTCTCATAATAACCCCCCTTCCCCCTGGGAACCCACCCAGGGGGTTTTCTTTGGCAGGTGTTTTTCTTTACAAGGATAACCTTTTGTTGTAAGATGTTTGCGAAATGGGTTTATCCAGCCTCAACGCATACTCCGGCGGACTCTTTAGCCTAATCTATTCAGCAGGCCCCGTAGCGAAGGCCGTCATGCTGATTCTCTTAATCTTTTCCATAATTTCCTGGACGATCATGTTTGTAAAGTTTCGTCAGTATGGGAGAACGGAAAGGGAAGCAGAACGTTTTTTTCATGCTGCACGGGAGGCTGATTCCTTTAAAAAGCTCATAACCATATACAGAGAAAGCCCCGACAATTCTTTTTACAGGCTCATACTGGCGTGCTACAAGGAGATCACCAAGAGACAAAAAGAGAACAACCCGGAAATAAAACAGGAAACAATCCCAATTATCGAGAATGCGATGAGGATAACGATCTCCGAGGAAACGACAAGGCTTGAACGGAGGCTCTCATTCCTTGCGACGACCGCCAACGCCTCACCATTTATCGGCCTCTTCGGCACTGTCTGGGGGATCATGGACTCTTTCCGGGAGATTGGCGTCAGGGGAACGACAAGCCTGGCTGTTGTGGCTCCCGGCATAAGCGAAGCGCTCATTGCAACTGCGATGGGGCTTGCGGCGGCCATCCCCGCAGTTCTTGCGTACAATTACTTTTCGGGCAGGCTCAAAAGGATCATGTCGAGGATGGAGAACGCTTCCCTGTACCTTATCAATCTCATTGGAAAATGAAATTATCGCAAGATAAAGGACCGCTGTCAGAGATAAACGTCATACCCCTCGTTGATATTGTCCTCGTTCTTCTCATCATCTTTATGATCACCGCCCCCATGATGCAGCACGGTATGAACATCGACATTCCAAACGTCACGGCAAAGCCTTTGCCAACCAAAGACGAACCCCAGATATTGAATATTACAAAGGAACAACGTCTCGTCCTGAATGAGAAGAAGCTCGGGATGAAGGAGCTCAAGCCTGCTATCCAGCTCCTGTTTGCCAACAAAAGCAACAAGGAGATCTTTCTCAGGGCTGACAAGGACGTTCCATACGGATTTGTCGTAAGGTGTATGGGGGTAATACGTGAAGCAGGGATCGAGAAGATAAATATCGTGACCAAACCCCTCGAGGAATGATGCGCGAAGAAGCCTGGTACAAAATGCTCATCATCTCTTGTGCAATTCACGTCTTCGTTATTGCTGCCTTTAGCATACCCTTTAAAAAATCGTCAAAGAGATTTGATGCCCTCTCGTCATATTCTGTTAACCTTGTCGGCCAGCTGGGTGGTGGTGGAGGCTCAACGGGGGCAGCGAAGGCCGAAAAGAGCCCGCCCGGAGCAAAGCCGGTCCCTGCCGCTCCGGCACGTGTTAAAAAGCACGCCCCTATAAAAAAACCAGCGAAAGAAGAAGTTTCGTTATCAAAAAAGAAGGTTGCCGCGCGGGAAAAAACCACAAAAGAAGAGCTGAGCCGGCTCGAAGAGAGGATCCGCGATATGAAAAAGAGGGCGGATTACCTTGACGTGTCGAAGACAAAGGCAGCAGGTGCAGGCGGTCAAGGCGGCGCAGGGGCCGGCGCCCCGGGACTGCCGTTCGGGTCTGAGGGCGGGGGCAAACCCCTCGATCCGGCGATGCAGAAGTATATCCTTGATATCTGGGATAAGGTAAAGAGCGCCTGGGGCGTCCCGGGTATGACATATAAGAAGGACCTCGAGACGATTGTGATCATAAGGATACGAAAAGACGGAAGGATCGTGGACATCAGTATCGAAAAGAGATCGGGCAACAGGATCTACGACGAGTCGATCCTGAGGGTTTTGAGGGCCGTTGACCCGCTGCCGCCAATTCCGCCATCGCTTAATACCGATTCTATGGAGCTCGGCTTCAGATTTCTGCCCGGGGACCTTTCGTGAATGCGCTCCAGAGCGTCATCATGGGCGCAGTACAGGGCGTCACAGAATTTTTACCCATCAGCAGTTCCGCGCATCTCATTGTTATCCCTTGGTTTTTTAACATAGACGATGGGAATATCAATAAGCTCGCCTACGACGTGATGCTGCATTTCGGCACGCTTCTGGCGATCTTCGTTATTTACGGCAAAAAGTTCGTCACTGTTATTGTTGAAGGCTTTATTGACCTCAGAAAGGGGGCGTTTCGGGATGCATTGCTATTAAAGATCATTATTGCCACCATTCCCGCCGGCGTTGCAGGCCTTCTCGGCAAGGACTTTATTGAACACTCCCTGAGGGCACCTTTTGTTGCTGCTTTTATGCTTGCATTTGTTTCTATCCTGATGATCACTGCCGAGAGGGTGCACGTAAGCAGGAGCATCATCTCCTATCCCGTTGCTATCGCCATCGGCATCGCCCAGGCGTTAGCCCTCGTGCCGGGCACGTCGAGGAGCGGAATAACGATTACTATAGGGCTGCTGCTTGGCCTCAGGAGGTCGGAGGCCGTTGATTTTTCCTTTCTCCTGGCAATACCGATCATACTCGGCACCTCTATATATGAGATGAAACACCTTGATGTGCACGCGGGCGGCATGGATATATACTTCTATGGCGCCATTTCTGCCTTCGTTTTCGGGATCCTGAGCCTGAAATTTCTCATTGCCTATCTTAAAAAACATTCACTCGATCTTTTCGCCTATTACCGGATCGGCATAGCCATCCTCATCCTTCTCTACTCGTTTTAGAAGTTGAGTACAAGGGCTCCAGCCGGCAGCTCATGGCAAATCCTAAATCCAAATTTCTAAGCACGAAACAAATACAATGGTGCCGAGATATCCCGGAGCAAATCATCATGAGGCAATTAACCTTTTACCTTTTTTCTTTAACCTTGTATGATATATGTATGGCAGACAGCAAAGAACATCGGGACGATCAGGCCATAGGGAAGACG
Source organism: Deltaproteobacteria bacterium (assembly GCA_029559435.1). Classification (GTDB taxonomy): domain Bacteria; phylum Desulfobacterota; class Syntrophorhabdia; order Syntrophorhabdales; family Syntrophorhabdaceae; genus UBA5609. The sequence continues at coordinate 3,458 of JAKQBZ010000306.1, forward strand.
TTTGTCATCTATGACCCTGAAAAAGAAGGCTATCAGAAGCTGTGCCTCTGCGAATATCTGAGCGAGCTCCCGGAGGTGAGCCCTGAAGAGATCAGGGGATATCCTGAGAACAGAAAAAAGCAATAGGCCCGCCGGCCAATTCATGCCATCCACACAAGAGATATTGTCATTCCGCCGGAAAATATACGGCTATTACAAAAAGAACAAGCGCAGCTTCCCCTGGCGGGATACGCACGACCCGTACAATATTCTCGTCTCAGAAATTATGCTCCAGCAGACCCAGGTAGAGAGGGTGAACGGGAAGTACCAGGAATTCATTGCCGCATTTCCGGATTTTTCCTCCCTGGCCCGGGCAAGGCTGAATGCGGTCCTGCGGGTATGGTCGGGGCTTGGCTACAACAGGCGCGCAATATCGCTTGTGAAACTGGCAAAGACGGTCGTCGCCGAGCAGGATGGATCGTTGCCAAAGGATGTTGATAAGCTTGTAGCCCTTCCCGGCATAGGGAAGGCGACCGCAGGCTCGCTCGCCGCCTTCGCGTTCAACCTCCCCTCTGTGTTTGCAGAGACGAACATCAGGAGGGTTTTCATCCATTTCTTCTTCAAGGACAGCAAAGACGTGCATGACAGGGACGTACTCCGCCTCGTTGAAGCAACCCTTGATAAAACGAATCCGCGTGAATGGTATTATGCCCTCATGGATTACGGGGCCATGCTCAAGAGAGGCATGCCGAACCCGAATCGCAGGAGTGCCCATTATAAGAAACAACCCCCCTTTGAGGATTCTGACAGAAAGATCCGCGGGGAGATCTTGAGGGTGCTGCTTGCCGGAAAGCCCCTTTCAGCAATAAAGATCGCGGGGACGCTGCAAGAAAGGCCGGAGAGGGTCGGCCGTATCCTTGAGCAGCTGCAAAGCGAAGGGTTTGTAAATGAAGGCGGGCGCGGCTACTATGTGCCGTGAGATTTACAATGTCAGAATCCTAAGCATCAAATCCTAAACAATTGCCCATGCCGCGCCTCGCGCGGCATCCTCGAAGAATGAAATTGATGTATCCAGGACCTTCCTCCATAAGGATGAGCATGGCGTCGGGACATCCCACGCAAACACGCTCATTCCGCTCCTGCGGCTTCATTCGCTCGCGTTCGGCTTCGGAACTTTTGCTGCGCAAAAGGCCGAGCTTCCTCGCCTCTCGACGGTTTGCTCCGGGATATCCCGGAGCCATGCTCTCATTATATGCCCGGGATAAAATATTTTCTACGTAATATCAAAATTCAAATATCTAATGTCCAAAACGAATACATGTCGCTAGTGCGGCGTAATATCCTGCGCCGAAGACGACATGGAGAATGAGCTGTTCGAGCCATGTGGCGGAGCCGGCCTTTCTTCCCAGCAGGCCTTGCCCTGCAATCGGAAGGGCTATGAGGAGCATTGACAGCCACAGCACAAAGAAATAGATCGATACGAGAAGCGCCGAGAGGGGCGTGAGCGCGAGAAGATGGGCTGCGGCAGTATAGATGCCCCCGAAGACGCCGCTTGTGATAAGGTGGATCACGCTGCCTGCAATGTAGCGGGTTCGATTGTTCGGCTTCACGTTCACGGTCCGGAAGAGAAACTCACCATCAACGAGTATGAGGCTGGACTTGAATAGCCGAGTCCTGAAACAGGCCTCAGAGGCCAGGCCCATCAGGATACCTGCCAGTATGCCGGCAACCGCCCCTTCGGTAACGATCATCATATATAACCCCCTTTGTGCTGCCTGCTTATATTGTAAAAGGTTAAAGGTGAAAGGTAAAAGGTTTTTAACATTAAAAGATGCCGCCGAGGCTTCCCGCATATCCTGTAAGCTCAACATATCCTTCGCAGGTTACGTCCCGTTCCATCGACGCGCCGCTTCCCCCTATAGCCCCCTCCCAGTATGTAATGCCCGATGACTCTTCGGTGATAAGCTCCTGGTCGGGAACGTAGGGCGAGATCGTCAGGTCGATCTTCGCCGACGGGACACGGATGCGCCACCGCGCCGGATAGGTCCCGTTGCTTTTTGGGCTTTTCCATTGTCCAAGGATATCGATGATGACCTCAGAAAGCCTGAGGTGGCGGCTTGCGCCGTCCTTTTCGACGATAGTCCCCGATGATGCCTGCTCCACTGTCCCATCCTTCCTGCGCAGAAAATAAAGCATCAGGTCGCGGCCATCCGAGAGGTGGAGGCTGAACCAATCCCAGCCCGCCTGATCCGGTGAAAGCTGGTTGGAGCCGAATTCCTGGTCGAACCAGCTTGTCCCCTCAACGGGCACAGGTTGTTTTGAGAGGGGGGTCCTAATGGTCCCGGTCGTCCTCAGGTCCGTGAAGGAATAGTAATAAGAGGATTGCCCCTCCCCCGGGCCTTTTTTGCTTAATCCCTTTTGACCATGCAGGACAGGTGGCTTTTGCGGAACGAGCTCCAGGTTGATCTCCAGATCTTTCTGACGGGCCGAAAGGTGGATAACGTTTTTTACCATGCGCGCTGACCAGCTAAGGAGCCGCACATTAAGGCCTTTCGTCTCTGAAAAGGCAAGGCCGGGCCCCTTCCGCGATGTCCTCTCGTTATACCAGAACTTCTTTCCAACTGCATCGGTGATGGTAAAGTGCGCCAGGTATATGTCGCGTATGGACCACGGGTTGCCGGGGTCTTTCGGCGTTCTTTCAACGCCGTGCCTGAAGAAGGTAAGCTGGTAGCCGTATCTGTTGCCGCTTTTATCTGCAAGGTTGCCCGTGAAGTACCACCATTCCGTCCTGTACTCAGGATGGCTTCCATGGTCCCGCGGGAAAGACCATGCCCTCTCGCCGATCGCCCGCTCCCAATCGGCGCTGCTGGCGGGTGCTGCACAGACAAGGATCGCCAATATAAGAAGGCATAGCGCGCGGCATACATCCTTTACGTGTATCGTGTATCGTATATCGTATATCGTGGTTGCAGGGAAATCCGTCCGGCGTGGCGCGTTCGGCGTTCGAGGTTCAGCATCGCAGCCAAAAGTAAAAGGCACCACTAACCGAGGTACTCTGCTTTCCGTTCTTTTCATCTTCTGATCTTCTAGTCGCCTCACGCCTAACGCCTCACGACTTACGGATTTATGCTTCTTGCTGTTCACTGTTTCGTTCTCACTGCGGAGCCTGCCGGTTCTTCCTACTCCTCCCTGATCTGTATTTGTGGATAGGTCCGGTAGACCTTCCATATGGGATATATTGATGCGCCGATGCTCGCTGCTATGGCTGTAATGGCTGCGATGAGATAGGGATCGAAGGTAAAGTGGTAAAAGATCGTCCAGTTGAAGCTCCGCAGGTTGATGACCTTGATGAGTATCAGCGCCAGCGCAGTACCTACGCCGGTGCTCATGAGGAAGCTTACAAGGCCCATCCCTATCCCTTCAAAAAGCGTCATCCCCGCGATCTGGCGGACAGAAAAACCAAGGGCGCGGTAGATGCCGAACTCGCGCCGCCTTTCAACAAAGAGCGTCATAAGGGCGCCGGCTATCCCGAAAAAGGCAACGATGATCGCAAGGACCCTCATCGACCGCGTGACCGCAAAGGTATTATCAAAGACAGAAAGTATCGTGCTGTGAAGCTCGCTCCTGGTCGCAACGGGCAGGTTCCTGCCCTGCGCCCGCCTCTTTACCTCCGCGATCACCTTCTCCCGATCCGGATATCCGGGGTCGACGAAGACGCCGAGGCTGTTGATGGTGCGGTCCTTGAAGTGCCGTATAAATGTCGAACGGTCCATCATGATCAGGCCGTGCTCGGTCGTGTAGTCATAAAATATTGCCGTTACGGGAAATTGGACCGTCCCCTCTGTCCCCTCGATAGTGACTGCATCGCCTTTCTTTACATTGAAGCGCCGGGAGAAGCTCTCGGAGATGATGACCGACCCCTGCTTCACCGGTTCCCAGTTCTCGTTGCCGCCGTTTACCCAGCCGAATTGGGTGAATCGCTGGAGGATCGAGGCATTGATCGCCGTGATGTAGGTCGGTATGCCCCGGTATGTGACCTGAACGTTCCTGTAGGCATCGACGCCGCCTATGCCCGGCATCCCCTTCAGCTCCTCATAAAAGTCCTCAGGCACATCTATGTCCCCTTTTGTGGAGACGTACAATTCCCCTTTAAGCTGGCTGTTCATCCACCAGATAAGGGAATATCGGAAGCTCTCTATCATCGATCCGAGGCCGATGGACATGGAAAGGGCCACCATGAACGCAGCTATGGCGACAGCGGTACGCCCCATGTTCTTCCGGATATTGGCGACGGCAAGCTTGCCCTGGACCCCCCCGGCCCTTGAAAAGAGCCATCGAAGCGCCGGGGCCACGAACATCACCGTAAGCCCGGTAAAAAGGCTGACGCCGAGGAGGAATATGAAGGTGCCCGCATATCCCACATACACGTGATAGAAAGAGAACACGAGGAAGACGGCGGCCGTGCACAGGACCACGATGCCGGTAAGGGCAAACTTCCCCGCCTTCTTTGTTCCGCCCTTATAAGCAACCCTGCCCCTGATCGCCTTCACGGGTTCAATGAGGATAAGCTCAATGAGGGGCGCAGCGGCACCCAGCAGGCTTGCGATGCAGCCGAGGGCAATGCCTGCGGCGAGGGTCAGCAATGACCAGGGCTGCGGCGAGGGCTTGAGAAAAAAATAGAGCGTGCTTATGGTGCTTCCTACGATCTCCGTAAGGAAGCGGCTTAGTATGTGGCCAAAGACCGCCCCCAACGCCCCGCCCAGTACCCCAAAGAGAAGTATCTCGGCAAGAAAGGCGGCTACGACCTCATGGCGCTGGGCTCCGAGGCTCCTTAAGACGCCGGCATCCCTCCTGCGGCTGACCACAGCGAACATTGCAGTATTGTAGATAAGGAATGTCCCGACAAAAAGGGCAAGAAGCGACAGGGCCTGGAGATTGAGCTTGAAGGCATAAAGGAGGGCGGCCAGGGTCTCCTGCCGCTGCCTCTTCGATTCGATCCTGAAGCCATGCTCCCAGCGGGAGCGGAACGCTGCGTCGTCGTTGATGATAAGGTCGATGCGGTCTATCGATCCTTTGAGGTCGAATATCTTCTGGGCGTTCAATATATCCACGAGGATGAGGGGCTCGCCTGAAGGGTTCGTGAAGGTGTCGGCCACGTTGAAGGCGCCCTGCGATGTCTCGAAGCGGCTCCCCGGCTGCAGCTTCAGCTGCGCAGCGAGATTTGAGTCGATCAGAACGGAACGTTCGTCAGTAAAAAAAGAGAAGAGATCTTCTTTGACGCCCCGTCGCCTTTCAGCAAAATAGGCACGGTAGATCTCCGGCCGGATGTTTCTGTCGAGGAACGGATCTATGCCGAGGACGCGGACCGCATCGCTGTCTTTCAGCCTTACACGGCGGTCGATAACGGGGGCAAGAAAGTCAACGGAGGGGTCCTGCACTAACTTTGCGAGCAGCCCTTCGTCTATCGGTCCCGCAGGCCGCTCAATAAGGTGCGTAGAGCTTCCCCTGAGGAACTCTACGGCCTTGCTGAAGCTGGAAAGCGCTGATTGCGCAGAAAGGCCCATGCCGATGACCGCCGCTACGCCGCAGGCGATGCCAAGAAGTTGAAGGATGCTTAAGCTGCGCCTTTTGAGAAGATAACGAAGAAAGGCTTTTGCGACAATCTTCAAGGGCCAGGGGCCTCGCAGGATCGGTCTTCCATGACAACGCCGTCCTCCATCTGCAGGATCCTCCTGGCGTACTGGCAGGTTATCATTGCATGGCTGACCATGATGAGCGTTGTCTGCGTCTGGCGGCACTGGTCGACGAGAAGGTCAAGGATATGCGTCCCGGTGTGCGTATCAAGGTTGCCCGTAGGCTCGTCGGCGAGGATGATGGAAGGTTTTTTGACGAGGGCCCGTGCGATCGCCACGCGCTGCTGCTCTCCGCCGGAGAGTTCGTGCGGATAGCGATTCTCCTTTCCCGCGAGCCCCACTGACGCAAGCGCCGCCCTGGCAGCAGCGGGATCTGGCCGCCCTGCAAGCTCAAGGGACAGAAAAACATTTTCAAAGGCAGTCAGGGTTGGAAGGAGGTTAAAGAATTGAAAGACAAAGCCAAGGCGGCTTCGCCGGAATTCCGTTCTTCCTCGTTCTCCCAGGGCCTCAAGGTCCTGCCCCTCTATCTCGATCCTGCCCCGCGTGGGCCTGTCGAGCCCCGCGAGGAGGTTCAAGAGCGTCGTCTTGCCTGAGCCGCTTTTCCCGAAGAGGGCAACGATATCGCCGGCAGACACTTCGAGGCTTGTCCCCCGGAGCGCCGGCTCGCCCTGCTCGTCATCGCCGTAATATTTCCATAGGTCTGTAACGCGTATAACAGGCTGCATGCCTAAAAAAAACATATTTTTCCAGAAATGGCAACCGGGCCGGGGCAAGGAAAATATCCGGCCGCCAATACCCGCGCTCCAATGAAGCCCCGATATCCAATCAGGACGGGTGCATCCTCCATTTTGCAACGGGGTTGCTTTCTTCGGGTATTACTCCGGTGATTGACGATCTAATTTTGAGCATTACCGCTTCGAGTCGGCTGCCTCTTGGCATATCCTTTCCATCGCTGTTGCGTTTTTTTCGATGGTAAAGTTCTCAAGCTTTGACCGGGCGGCCGCACCCATGGAACGTATACGGTCTTTGTCCAGCAATGCCTTTATTGCCGAGGCAAGACTGCCGACGTCCCTCGGTTCGTCGATGACATAGCCCTCGTTTTCAGAGATAAGCGTCGCCGCGCCGTTCCACTTCGTCGTGATCGTCGGAAGACCCGATGCCATGGACTCCATCGTTGTCAGCGAACAGGCGTCATAGAAGGTAGGGTGCACAAGCATATGGGCATCCCGGTAGACATTCTCCGGCGAAGACGATTCCCCGAGAAAGGTCACGTTGTCCGCTATGTTCAATGCGTCTATCATCTCCATGTATCTTGCCTTTCTCCCCCTGCCCATGACCATGAGGCGGAAGTCTTTTGTCTCTTTTGAAACCTCACCGAGCGCGGAAAGGAGCGGAGAAAGGCCTTTAAGCCTGAAATTCCCTGCTGAGAAGAGTATCCTCGGCGGGCCATCGGGCATTGCTGCCGCAGGCCTGAAGCGTTCCGTATCCACACCGTTGTATACAACATCTATGCTGTCATCGGCAAGGTTATAGTGCCCGGCCATATGCCTTTTCACCATATCGGAAATGGCAACGATCCTTGAATACCGCTTGCTTCTGATAGGGAATTCAGCGATCCATCGCTGCGTCATCTGATTAACGCTTCTCTTCAAAAGGAATGCCTTCGTTGAACGTTCCCGCGGGTCGTCGTAGCTCTCAATCTCCCTTTCCATCCAGATTCTCTGTACGCCGCCGTGGCTCTGGTACACGTCAATATCAAGCGTATTCCCGAAGCCAAGCATCACGTCAAGCTTAAAGAACCTGGCATACTTCCTGTGGTTCAGCGCGAACGACAGGTTCCTGAGCCAGCGTGGGAAGGGCATTGTATTGAACCTTACCAGGTTTATACCGGGCACTTCCATTCCCATCGAGCAGAAGAGAAAGATCTCATGCCCTCTCCGGCTCAGGATCGTGGCGAGGTCATATGCATATCGTTCTGCGCCGCCTTTTTTCGGATTAAAATTATAGACCGCTATGCCTATCTTCATGAAGCTCCACGTTCAGTGCAGGGGAAATTTGCCTCCTGTAAATCTACAATACTTGAGGGAATAAATAAAGGTACAAATACGCCGGCGATCAGCTATCAGCAGTCAGCTATCAGCAGGAAACAAGACACCCATAAGTCGTGGGATAAAGACCGAGGGACGAGGGACGTCCGCTGCGCTAGGACGAGGGACGATTAAAACCAGAAGAGCATAAAGCGGAATACCCCGATTAGGGGTGCCTTTTTCATTTGGTTTCTTCGCCGAACGCCGAACGCTTCACGCCGAACGTTTCCTTAAGGAGCAGGGATATTATTTATTCCCCTTCTGTGATAGGTTATTAATATGGTTCAACGAATCTTCGGCGCGTTGCTGTCTCTCATAATCGCATGTGCCTTCTTAAGCGGTGTTGCCTGCTCTGCCGATGAATTCACCAAGCGAAGACAGGAGATGGTGAAAAAGGATATCGAGTCCCGCGGGGTCAGGGATAAGAAGGTGCTCGACGCCATGATGAAAGTGCCCAGGCACCTTTTCGTGGATAAGGGCCAGGCAGACAGGGCATACAACGACCACCCCCTGCCGATAGGCGAAGGCCAGACAATATCGCAGCCCTACGTCGTTGCCCTCATGACAGAAGCGGTGTCGTTGAGGGGCGGGGAGCGCGTTCTCGAGATAGGTACCGGGTCGGGCTACCAGGCCGCAATCCTCGGGGAGATCGCCGGCGAGGTCTTTACGATCGAGATCAAAAAGGGCCTTTACGAAATTGTGCGGGACAGGCTGAAGGGGCTGGGGTACGGAAATATCCGGGCAAAACATGGTGACGGCTACTTTGGTTGGGAGGAGCATGCGCCATTCGACGTCATCATGGTAACCGCATCTGCGAACCATATACCGCCGCCGCTCCTTGCCCAGTTAAAGGAAGGCGGCCGCCTCATCATCCCCCTCGGCAGCACGGTCTTCTATCAGACCCTTACCCTCGTAACAAAAGAGAAAGGAAAATTCCCCATAAAAGAGCTGGGCGGCGTTGCCTTCGTGCCCATGACCGGCCAGGCGCAGAAAAAATAACCTATTTCAACGAAAGATCCCTCATATAATCATCTCATCAGCCGGCGCATCGAATAATTGTAGGAGATAATCTGCCAGACGATCAGCATCAGGATGATCGTTGTGCCGGAAACGGGCAGACCTCTGTAAGAGAATATGTCCTGTTTTTGGATCGCATCTTCCGGTCTATCCTGCTTGTCGTATTTCAGCAAATCGAAGCCAAGTCCCAATGTAACAAATCCTGTCTTTCCGTCAACGGCCTTTTCCGGCGGAACCCTATAGATGGAAACATGAAAACAGGAGAGGCAAAAGAGAAGGATCAGAAAGGCTATGGAAGTCAAAAATGCTGTCTTGGCGGCCATCCCCGTCAATATGGCTTCGCGTTCGTCACGTTCCCGTATGAATGTGATCTTGCCTATCACATAGTTCCGAAAGGACCCGGAAACCATCAACCGGATACTCAGATAGACGGAAAGCACCATCCACAGCGCAAAGCCGAGCCCTGCGAAACCGTTCAGGAACCTACTGTAGCCACTGTTATGGTTGACCATTCCCTCGCTGTAACAGTAAGCAAAAACAGCAAGAATAGCGATTACGGGGAGCCCACGCAAAAAAACCTTCAACAGCATTGGGTCGAATTTCTTCATTCTATCTCCTCCTCAACCGAAAAGATCGTATGTATATCTCTTTTAAAGTAACGCGCGATGCGAAACGCCAACTCAAGCGAAGGGTTGTAGTTGCCCCCTTCGATTGCTACGATCGTCGCCCGTGTCACCCCGACCCCCTTCGCGAGTTGTTCTTGTGTTATCCGTTGCTCAGCGCGGAGAACGTGCAGGCGATTGACTATCTTGAGCTGCGGCAGTGCTTTAGACATTATTAACTTCCTACCTTTTAGATAAATGTATACTTTAATTTACATTATGTCAAGTTAATTTATCATTTCGAGCCTTCCGATCCTCTGCGTTGAATTTAATAATCCCTGATGTTTCACCAGGACGAGCACCCGTGCGGGAATGCCCATTCCCTGGGCTCACGTCATCCCCTCCAGCAGCAAAGCTGCCAGAGCCTCCCTCACGATTTATACGACTTACGGGTTCAGATGTTTGAACGTTTCAACGAGCATATCACCAGCGCCGCGCTGTAAAGCGCTGCCGCAAGGATGAGCAACACCTTCAGCCCGTATTCCACGGCGAGCATCGATGCGAGGACCGGGCCGATGATCGATGCGGCGCCGTTCACCGCATAGGCGAGGGGGATCGCAGCAGGATCTTCTTTCGACAACGTCCGTATCCCGAAAGGAAAGAAAAGCCCGAGAAACATCCCGATGGGAGCGATTGCAAGAAAACTCCACTCCGAGAGAATGACCTTCTGAAAAAGGAAGGCATAGCATACCAACAAGAGCGGCAGGAGATACATGAAGGGCATCGGTCGCTTTGCATTAGCAAAACCGCTCATCATGCTCCCGGCGCCGGCGCTCAGAAGCAGAGTCACCAGAACCGCGGAGAGGGCCGCGGCCGGAGACCCCAGCGGCAGTATCAAGGTGTGGAGAAAGTATACCTCGACAAACATGAACGCGAAACCGATGAGAGCAAAATAACATGCTGTATCTATATTGCAGGTCCTGGTCCTTTTTGACAAAAAGGTTGCCGCAAAGATCGCCGACGCAACAAGCGCAAGAAACACAAGAAGGAAAGGCAGCATCATGCCTTCGTGGAGGAAATAGGCCCACTTCCGGCCGGAAAGTATGTAGACCTCTTTTATCTTATCGGTCTTCATGAAATAATTGAAGAATGGCCTGTCGTCCGTTGTGGGACGGATATCGAAAGAATAGCCGCGGATGACCTCCTCCCTTTTCCCTGTATCCGCGAGGCTGCCCAGGAGCCTTCCGTAATCGAGGCCCTCTATGAAACGCGCCTTCCCTTCAGGGGAAGGATAGACTATATCGAACTGATTTGCGTTCAAAAAATCCCTCATTGTCCTGTCTTCATCCTTTTTAAATCCCGATGGTTTTACGAGGAAGTTCATCGTATCCCAGGTCCTGAACACGACAAGCTGCCTTTCGGGATCGCCGGGCCCGAGGTTATCCAGTGCCTGGATGATGTTATTGAAGACCCGCAGCTCGTAGCGCGGCGGAGGCAATACAAAGACCTGGATATAGAGCATTCCTCCCCGGCGCATATCGGCAAGATAATATTGAATGGCGTCAACGGTCGTATTGTAATCCTCTGCGAGGCCGAAGGCGCCTGCCGGAAAAAAGCCGGTCTCGGACAGATAGACAATATCTATCTTTCCGGGCAGGTCTTTCATCAACCTTCTTCCGGAAAACCCGTACAGGTTCATTCTGTGGAGGCCCCCTTTTTCATAGCTGCCGCGAAGAAGCCTCAACACAGAGAGGTTAGTTTCAGCCTTATACACAGTCTTTGCGCCGAAATAATAGGGCGTGAGCACATCAAGGCTGCCCTTCACTCCTGCGACAAGGACTGCCGGCGATTCTTTCATGATAAAAGGCAGGGCAGAGGGAATATGTTTAAGAAATTCGTAGGTCTTTGTTTCCTTCTCATCCAGGAGAACACCTGTAATATCCCCGTCAATTGCAATGCCAAGCCCTCCCGGCACCGGTCTTTCATATCCAAGGGACAATCCGGGGGCGAACTTCATCCTCGGGCTTGAGAAGACATCGAGCCTCGCGTGCGATGTGTTGATGGTCCGAACGAGGCGCGCATCGTCATCCTTTAAGGCCTGCATAAGACCTTTATAGGGAGATATCTCAAGCGCAATGGTCCCGGACAGAACGGGCACGCAGAGGACCAAGGGCAGGAGCGCATAGACGGCTCTGAGGACCACCTTTCCGGCCTTGAAGAACAGGAAAAGGGAAAGTGTCGCAGTGGACACCATGATGATGCATTCTGTATCTGCATGATTTAACAAAAACATCGCCAGGGCGACGCCCCCTGCAGCGCCGGCAAGGTCTGCTGCATATACCCTGTTCGCCTTATCTGAGAAGCGATAGAGGGCTGACGACAGGATCGCGCCGTACAAGAAAAACGGCACGGACAGCGAAAATACGAAAAAAAGAAGGTAGACGATCTGTATGTCTTCCCAAAGCGCCCTGTAATGGTCAAAGGGAATGGCCGAGGAAACGATGAAGACAAGGGGATAAGAGAGCGCGAGAATGAAAACATAGAAGGTGAGAGGAGCAGAAGAGCAGAAGGTAAGAAGATGAGAAGATGAGAGGGTATGAAGAGCAGAAGGCGAGAGGATAAGAGGGTAAGAGGATGAGCAAAACTTCTCACTCTCTGCTCTTCTGCTCCTCTGCTCTTCTGATTTTCTGATTTTCTGTTCCGCGAAGTATGCAAAGATGCCGCCCAGCACAAGGCCGAGCATAGAGACGCTGATGATCAGCGACGCATAGTGGTAGGAAAACCTGATGGAAAATACCCGTATGAGGGTGATCTCAAAGGCAAGAACGGTAAAAGACGAAAAAAAGATAACCAGATAAGGAGGGCTCATGTGACCCTGGGGTTATTTTCTCTTCCCCATAAGGATAAGCTTTTCATAAAAGACTTTCAGTTGTCCGGCCTGCGCCTTGAAATCCCACTTCTCCCTGGCCTTCTTAGCTGCGTTAGCCCCGAAGGCCTTTCTTTTTTCCTCATCCTTCAGGAGGTCTTCCATCCTCGTCGAAAGATCATTCTCATCCCAGGTCGTTACAAAACCTGATTCCCCGTTGTCGACAAGCTCCGGCAGCATGCCCGCGTCCGATACTATCGCCGGCTTTCCCATGCCCATAACCTCCCGCAGCGCCCTGGCGGAGCCGTCACTTCCCGCCCTCATCATGACGAATATATCAAAGGCGGCAATGACGGAAAAATAATCCTCTACCCTGTACCCTGCAAGGATCACATCCTTCTCAAGGCCAAGCTCGGCGAGCGGCCTCTTTATGCTTTCCTCTATCTGGGAGCTCCTGCCCATGATCAGTAGCCTGACCTTGTCCTGGCGGTCTTTCACCCTTTTGAATGCCTTGAGCACGATGTCGTATCCGCGGTCAGGCTTGAGGCGCCCGATAATGCCGATGACCCTTTCGTCCGGCCTTATGCCGAGGTCGTTCCGCATGTCTTTTACAGGACCTTCATATACCTTTATCGCGGGCGGTATAACGGACGTCCTTTCAACTGGAAAATTGAATCTTTTTATATCCTGCTCCCGCAGCTTTTCGCTGTATGTTACGATCCCGTCCGTCCTGTGGAGCGCCCAGGACATAAAAATATTATCCGGCATGCCGTCTCTCTTGTGGTCTGTCCGTACTATCAGGGACCGGCCGCCGGCGAGGAGCATCGAAATGACAGCGGTGTAATGGTCGTGGGAAAGGTTCGTATGGACAATATCGATATTTTCCCTGCTCACATAATCTTTTAAATGGTGTACATCGTGGGACCAGTCGCGAAAGGAAAAATACCTGTTCAGCCTCAGCCCGTCATAATACCGTACCGCCCTTTGCTTTACCTGCTTTTCAACGGTGCGCTCGTGAAACTCAAGGGGGGTTTTTCTGTAGGCAAGCGTCACGTCGACCCCCTGGCGGCTCAGGGCCTCGCAGAGCGAGAGCACCGGCTCTGCCGGCCCCGTCCACTTCCAGTCGCTGAATAATTGAAGGACCTTCATAGACCGTAGAATTCCCGTATGCACCGGCATACGTGGAGTATTTCGTCCTGCTTCAACGTCGGGTACATGGGCAGCGAGATGATCTCTTTGGCCGCCTGTTCCGCTTTTACGAAGGACCCTTCTTTGTAGCCGAGGCCGCTGTATGCGCCCTGGAGGTGTATCGGCGTCGGGTAATGGATCAGCGTCGAGATACCGTTGTCGCTTAAATACTGGCGGAGGCTGTCCCGCTCTTTCGACCTTACGACGTAAAGGTGGTATACGTGGTGCGCCCAGGAAGCCTCCGCGGGAAGGATAAGCGGCGTGTCCTCGAGCTCCTTACGGTAAAACCACGCGTTGTGGCGTCTCTTCTCGTTCCAGTGATCGAGGTGATTCAATTTATGCCTCAGGAACGCTGCCTGGACCTCGTCGAGCCTCGAGTTGAAGCCTTCTATCGTGTGGACATGCTTATCCGTCTGGCCGTAGTTCCTGAGCATGACCGCCCTCCGGCATACCTCATCGGAATCGGTAACGACAATGCCCCCATCTCCGTAACAGCCGAGGTTCTTTGTGGGATAGAAGCTGAAGGCGGCCACATCGCCGAAGCTGCCCACCTTCTTATCTTTGTACAATGCTCCGTGGGCCTGGCAGGCATCCTCCATGATCTTCACGTCATGGGCCTTGCAGATGTTCATTATCTCGTCCATCCTGCAAGGGTGGCCATAGAGGTGAACGGGGATGCAAAGCTTGACGCCCCTTTCCTTTTTCAGAAGGGCTTCCAGCCTCTCCGGGTCCATGTTATATGTTTCGTGCTCAATATCACAGAAGAGGGGGATCAATCCGTGCACCGACAGCGCCATCGCCGAGGCAACGTACGTGTTTGGGGTCGTTACGAACTTATCCCCTGCCTTGAGATCAAGGGCAAGGCCGCCGATCCGTATCGCGTCCGTGCCGTTGCTTACTCCTATGGCATATTTGACCTTGTTGTATGACGCAAAGGCATCTTCCAGCGCCTTTACCTCTTTCCCGAGTATGAACTCTCCGTTTGACATGACATCCTCAAAGATCCTGAGCAGGTCTTGTTTGATGTCCTCGTGGTCTCGCTCCAGGTTAAACATTTTTACGATCATAGTTGCACTCCCCTTATTGGATCCGTAAGTCGTGAGCCGAAGAAACCCGGCCCACTGACAGTATATCGTATTTCGTATATCGAGATTCTCAAGAGGACTTTCAGCGTAAAAACCGAATGCAAAAAGTTGTGCTAACCTAAGTATTCCGCTTTCTGCTCCTCTCACCTTCCTATCTTCTGCTCTTCTGCTCGCCTCACGGTCTTCATTGCCAGTATTCCTTCTTATGCTTTCTGTAGAACGCCACGGTCTTGCGGATCCCTTCATCGAGAGACGTCTTCGGCTCCCACTTTACCGTCTTTTTTATGTGGCTGATGTCTGCATAGTAATCCCCTGGCTCAACCTCTTTTCTCTCCTGGGTAAATTCCGTGAATTTTGTCTTTCCTCTTCCCGCGATCCTGACGATCGTCTTCGCAAGATCGTAGAAGCTGACCGGCGCCCCTGTCCCCACGTTAAAGACCTTTCCGTAGGCGGCATCCGTCGTCGCCGTCATCAGCATGCATCCAACAAGGTCTTCCACGTAGAGAAAATCCCTGAGGATGCGTCCATCGCCGAAAACGGGGATGGCTTCGTCGTCCATTGCCTTCCGTATGAACCAGTTAAAGACGCCGTACTCATCGTGCATCATCTGGTGGCGCGGGCCATAGGTATTTGTGATCCGCAGGCAGACGCCCCTGATCTTATAGACATCATCATAAACAAGGACCATCTTCTCCGCCGTGAGGTTGGTAACGGCATAAATGCCCTTCGGGTTTGTCGGGTGGTCTTCGTCGACGGGCAGCTTGACGCTCGACCCGTATTCCCCGCGGGTGCCCGCGAAGATGACCCGTGCGCCAGCGTTGTGCTGGCGAAGCGCCTCGAGCAGAACGAGCGTGCCTTTGCAGTTGATGTCGAGGTCCTGGATCGGGTTGCGCATGCTGTCAACGTGATTAACCTGTCCGGCGAGGTGAAAAATGTAATCCTTTCCCTTCACGAGGTGGTTCATCGAAAGCTCGTTTCTCACATCAGAAAAGTTCACCTTTACCTTATCCGCAATATCCTTAATATTGAAAAGGTTCCCGCCCTGTCTCGGAAGCATGTTATCTATGATCGTTACCCTGGCACCAAGCCTGACAAGGGCCATGGCAAGGTTGCTGCCGATAAACCCCAGCCCCCCTGTGATGAGCACTTCCTTATTCCTGAACCCCTTTATCTCTCCCATATTTCCTCTCCATTTCCCATAGTTTCGCATGTTTCATAAAGACATAGTACATCGTCGAAGCGCAGATGATAAGCCCCGGTATGCCGTCAAGAAAGCCCATCTTGAAGATATAGTCCCGGAAAAAACGGTACACCGGCCTGCCGAGCATATTGAAAAGGTGAAAATGGCGGTTCGATCTATAGAGGTCGCCGGCAAATGCCTCTGAATATCGGTCTATCGTCCTGATCTGATGCGCAGTATCTGCATAGGGCGTATGCATGTAATGGCTTTTCAGCGTCCCTATCTTTCCATCAACATGGACCTTCGCGTGGATGCCGCCATGCCAGCTTCCCCTGTCTTTCCTGTACAGCCGCACCTCGTAATCGGGATACCAGCCGCCATGCTTGATCTCCCTGCCCAGGTAGATGTTCCTCCTGTGGGCGATAAAGCCGCTGTAAGGTGTATCGCCGGCAACGATGCCGGCCACCTCGTTCTTAAATTCCTCTGTGAGCCACTCATCGGCGTCAATAAAGAGCACCCAGGGGTTGCTGCAGAGGTTCTGGGCTGACTGGTATTTTTCGCGCTGGTCCTTTGTGTCGAACTGGTAGAGCTTGTCGGTGTACTTCTGGATCGTCCCGATCGCGCCGTCGGCGCTGTGAGAATCAACAACGATAACTTCGTCGGCCCAGCCGGAGACGCTCTTCAGCGCCCTCTCGATCGTTGCGCCGTTGTTGAAGGTGATCATGTAGACGGAGAGGGGAAGTTTAACGTTCGGCGTTCGGCGTACAGAGAACCGGGATCGTTTTTATCAAATGGCCTGTTTGTCATGTTTCAACCAATTTTGTAACATTACACCAAAAAGTGCTTGAAATCAAACAGAATGGAAGGGGTGGCTGATAGCTGATCGCTGGTCGCTCATTGTTATTTCCTCTCAACAGTCTTATACTTAAATATAATTTCGGACGATTGGAGGCAATGTGCCAGAAAAGATCGAGCTGCCTATTACCGGCATGAGCTGCGCTGCATGCGCCGCGCGCATTGAGAAGGAACTGAACAAGCTCGATGACATCGGCGAGGCCCGCGTCAATTTTCCCTTGAAAAAGGCCGTTATTATCCCCAAAAGGGAGCTTGAGCTGAAAGAGGTTATCTCCATTATTCGGGATATAGGCTATGACGTTGACATTGAAGCAGACGTGACGATCAGGGCCCAAAAAGAAGAGGCGGCATTAAAAAGGGACTTCATCTGGTCTGCCTCGTTCAGCGCTGTCATCATGGTCTTTTCCATGTGGGAGGTCCTGCCCTACGGCAATTTCATACTCCTCCTCCTCGCCATGCCTGTTCAGTTCTACTTCGGCCTGAGGTTCCACACCTCCACCTTATTAAACCTCAAGCATTTCACCGCCGACATGAACACCCTCATATCCGTCGGCACATCGGCTGCGTTCTTCTACAGCGCCTTCGTAACTTTCTTTCCCCATGTTATTGCCGCAGCAGGCGTAATGCCCATGACGTATTTCGACTCGAGCGCCACGATCATCACGCTCATACTGCTTGGAAGATATTTCGAGTCAAAGGCAAAGACAAGGACCTATGCAGCGATCAAGATGCTCTATGAACTCTCGCCGAAAGAGTGTGTTGTTCTAAAGGACAACAAAGAGATCCGCGTGTCCACCGATTCCCTCGAGGTAGGCGACAGGGTGCTCGTCCGGCCCGGGGAAAAGATACCCATTGACGGGGAAGTGGTGGAAGGGAAGACCTACGTTGACGAATCGATGATAACCGGCGAAAGCATGCCCGTTTCCAAAACTGTTGGCGATGAGGTCATCGGCGGGACGATAAACGGCAAGGGGTCTGTTGCGGTCAAGACATTGCGCATCGGGAAAGATACGGTCCTTGCCAAGGTCATCCGCCTTGTGGAAGAGGCCCAGTTCACAAAAGCGCCTGTTCAGCGTCTTGCCGACAAGGTCGCGGGGGTCTTTGTACCGATCGTTATCCTCATAAGCATCGTTGCATTTTTTGTGTGGTTTATCTTCGGCCCTGACCCGAGGATCACAAACGCCCTTCTCTCCTTTGTGAGCGTCCTCATCATCGCCTGCCCCTGCGCACTCGGGCTTGCCACGCCGACCGCGATCATGGTATCCACCGGCGTAGGCGCCAAAAAAGGCATCCTCATAAAAAATGCGGAGTCCCTTGAATTGACGAATAAGGTCCGGCATGTGCTGTTCGACAAAACGGGGACCCTCACCGAAGGGGTGATCGTGCTTGCCGGGATAGCCCCCCTTAATCACTTTACCGAGACGGAGGTTCTGCACATCGCCTTCAACCTGGAAAAACAGTCTGAGCATCCATTCTCCGAGGCATTGAGGAAAAAGGCCGAAGAGCTGAAGATCGAGGCGGTGAAGGTTGATGATTTCGAGGCTATAGTCGGCAAGGGCATCAAGGGAAAGATCGCCGGCAGAGAATATTTTGTCGGCAATGTCGCCCTCTATGAGGACACGGGAAAGACGCCCGGCCAGTCGATCCTTGGCAGCTATCACGAAAAAGAGCGGCAAGGGACATCGCCTGTGCTCGTTTGGAGCGAAGAGGGCCTTATCGGGATGCTCACCTTCAGCGACAAGGTGCGGGATGAGGCCCAGGGGGTGGTAGCGGAACTGAAAGATATGGGCATAGAGGCGGTGATGATCACCGGGGATAGCATGGAAGGCGCAAAGACTATCAGCGAAAAGGTCGGCATCGATACATATTTCTCCCGTATCCTTCCGGATAAGAAGGCAGAGATAGTGGAAGATTTCAAAAAGAAGGGCATTACGGTGATGGTGGGGGACGGTATCAACGACGCGCCGTCCCTCGCAACATCCCATGTTGGCGTCGCCATGGGCAAAGGCACCGACATTGCGATTGAATCTGCGGACGTGGTGCTCATGAAAGGCCAGCTTTCCCGGCTTGTGACCCTCATTAAACTGTCAAAAAAGACCCTCTGGGTCATCAGGGAGAACCTTTTCTGGGCATTTATCTATAATATTATCGGCATCCCCATAGCCTTCGGCGCACTCTATCCATTTTTCGGCATACGCCTGGAGCCCATGTTCGGCGCACTGGCAATGGTCGTAAGCTCCATCTCCGTCGTAAGCAACTCGTTGCGGCTGAAATTATTCAGAGAGTAAACGAATAGAGCTCATGGCTCATAGCAACACGCCCGTAAGTCGTGAGGGGATGAAATCCGTTCGGCGTGATGCGTTCGGCAAAAGATACGGCTGCTCACCCTAAGATGACAAATCCGGGTTGAAGAACTTTATATAGACGCATCCTGATCGTATCTTTCCCTCCTCGTCGAGCTCGTAGAAATCGGCGCAGGCGAAGTCCAAACGATCTCCCTTCTTATACTCCTTTCCATAAAAGATGCCGTCCTCAAGGAAATCAAGGTGGGCCATCACCTGAAGATAGACCATACGATCTCCGAAAAGGACCTTTTCGGGTTTCCCCAATGTCTCTTTGAATGTGCCGTGATACTTTGTCCAGTAATCGATAATAGCATCCCTTCCTTCCATGCGTTTTTCAGATGCATCCCAGATGCAATCCTTGCTCATATAGCCGAATACGGTGTCCCATTCGCGGCCGTTGAAGGCATTGAAGAAGTCCTCAATGTCCTTTGCCGATGCAATTGCCGGTTTTTTCATGTCAATCCTCCCTGATGTACTGTCATTCCAGCACCCTTTGCTTCAATGGTGCGACCAGCCAGTCAATAGAGGGTTCTCTCTCCATGTTCCAGACGCGCTTGATGATGGAATCCGCGCTTTTTCCATCCGTGATAAGCGACAGGTATCTGTGTGCCTTTTCCTCGATCTCCTCATCGCTGAGCGGGCCATGAGGATCTCCATGAGGAAAATCACGATACCGGCTGATACTTGTCCCGTCTTTCAGCGTCACAATGATCCTGCACGGGGATCCGTCGGGGAATCTCTTGGTCATCTCAATGTCCTCGCAGACCGCGATCCGCTGCATCAGGACATCGACCCCCTTTTCCTTTTCTGCAAACCCGTTGTCAAAATAGCTGTATTCGATCGTCCCCTTGATAAGCGCTGCTGCCACACAATAAGGGATAGAATGCGTCCTGCCCGCACGGCTTGCCGGATGATAGGATGACTCTATGGCCGCCTCCTCGATCGCCTTCCTGTATATCTGCACCTCTACATGATCAATGGCTCGATGGTCGTCGACCCTGTCGGCGATCTCAACGGCAACATCAATTGGCGTCTGGCAAAAGACAAGAGCCGGCCATCGCTTGAAGATGATCGACCCCAGGTCAGGAAGGGGGTCCAGCATCCTCGCGCCGTGAGGGATGAACCGGTTGATGCCTGCTTCTCCCTCATAGATCTCCTTCGGGCCTTCAAAACCGGAAAAAGCCATCTTTACTGCGTGCAGGGCGAGCATCGCGCGAGAGGCATAAGTGCAGTGTTTCCAGTCGGTCACCTCTCCCATCGCCGCCTGGTTGATGGTGAGCCCCTGCATGCCGGCGATCCGCTGGGCCTCCGTCATCTGCGGAATGGAAAACCCCATAATGAATCCAATGACAAGCGGCAGATAGAACATCGCCTGGGCGTCATGGTCATACCAGTTCTTCTCGGGATTGAAGTAATCCGCAAAGGCACAGGAGAGGAGGTATGCAACATAGGTAGATGTCAGAACATCCTGCCCGTTCTTATCAAGCCAATCCGCCATTGTAAGCACAAGAGACACATTGTCCGAAGGGTGGCAGCCTCCCATCCTGCGCGGAGACATATATGTGTTTACGAGATCGCTTCGCCTGCCCAGGATCGTGTTCATGAAAAATGCGTCCGATGTATTTCCATTCCGATTCAGTCCCCAGACACCCACACCTCGTTCGGTCGGGGTCAAAGCAGTCATCCGTTCAAACCTTCCGACCATCTCCTTATCCTGAAGCGAGGCGCAGATCCCTGCGTAGGAATCGAGGA
>JAKQBZ010000322.1 GCA_029559435.1 Deltaproteobacteria bacterium
CAAAGCCAGGATAGATTTCCACACCCAGTTCTTCGGCTTGCGTCCCTAGCCAGCGACAAAAATTACCCAGACTAATGATGTAGTTGCCATCATTATGCATCTGCGGCGGGGTAGGCAACCGGTATGAGGTTTCACGGGTCAGCAGCAGGAAGCAGTCATCCGTAGCCGGCGTGTTCAGAGGTGCATCTCGTTGTTTCCAGTCTGGGATCAACTCGTTTAAAGCTCGCGGCTCCAACACCGCACCAGACAGGATATGCGCGCCGACCTCAGAGCCTTTCTCGATGACGCAGACGTTGATATCCTGGTTGTTTTCTGTCGCCAGTTGTTTCAAACGGATCGCTGCTGTTAAGCCAGCCGGACCGGCGCCAACAATCACTACGTCATATTCCATACTTTCGCGTTCCACCGGACACTCCTTACGATTTATTTTTGGGTTGAAGTGGGCGGGAACCGCTTCGCCCCCGCTAAGAATAGATATCCGTTTGGCTACTGAGAACAGGCTAGCGCGAACGAGCCGCTGTTCCTAGCGTAACTGCTCTCAATTAAAGACAATTCGTAGGGAAAATGCATCCTGGTTCGTCAATATTCCACCAACCGACTGAATATCAATGATGACTCTTACTGTTTTCTCTCCTGCTCAAGCAGTTTTGCTACCGCTTTGAGCAGTTTTGCTACCGCTTTGAACTCAATACGCTGAATCCAGCCAAGCGGAGAGACATTGCCGTCCTTTGATTTCCGCGTTGGCGGCATAGCAGGCGGTATCCGCTCGCAGCGCCGGTACGCTAATGCCGGCGGTCTGGGCAATTTCGCCAGCGTGGCCGATGAACCAGCGTTCCAAACCCCGTGCAGTGGTCTCAATATGAAATTGCAGCGCCAGTACGCACGATCCCCATGAAAACGCCTGATATGGATACTGGTCGCTGGATGCTGGATGCTGGTTCAAACCGGTGACAAGCAACGAGTAACGAGGGACAAGGTTTTTACTTTCCACTTTCCACCTTTCACTGCCTTTATTCAGCGTGTCTGCTTCATCATATCTGTTCTCTGACTCTGGCTTGATCGCTGCAATCTTTCACGGTTCCATCAGTTCTATTATCTTCGGCAATACCTGGGATGCTGTTCCGGAGAAGAAGTGATCGGTTATCGAAGAGGTAAATGGCGTGGACTCAACGTTGATCTCAACAATGGTCGCGCCTTTGGATTTTGCAATATAAGGGATCTCTGCCGCTGGATAGACAACGCCTGAAGTGCCTATGATGAACATGACATTGCACCTGCTCGCCTCTTCGTTTGCCCTGAGCATCTCGGCCATGGGGATGCCTTCGCCGAAAAAGACCACATCGGGCTTCAATGCCTTGTTGCACCTTTCGCACCGGGGATAAGGGTGGACGCCCGCCATTTCGGGGGTAAAGGGAACGCGCTTCCTGCAGCTCGTGCAGACGAGCCAACGATGGTTGCCGTGGTATTCTATGACATTCGTATTGCCGGCTATATGATGGAGGCCGTCGACGTTCTGGGTGATCACCGCCTTCAGGAAACCTCTTTTCTCGAGGCTGTCAAGGGCAATGTGCGCGGGGCTCGGCTGCGATCGAAAGATAACCTCCGCCATCTCCCTGAGCATGACCCATACCTTTTCCGGATGACCGGCAAATGCGCTGATTTCAGCATATTCCATCGGGTCGTATTTTTCCCACAGCCCCTGGCCGCCGCGAAACGCGGGAATCCCGCTGTCTACCGATATGCCCGCGCCGGTAAATGCAACAACATACCCGCGCTCCTTTATCAAACCGGCTACCTTCTGATACTCATCCATTGCCTCTCTCCTTTGAGCTGCAGGAGCTTTGCGGCCCGGCTTGCAATGAAGCGGCCTTCCCTGTTCATTTCGTCGTCTTCCACCCCTTGGTAATATCCTTGAAGGCCGGAACGATCCCGAAGCCGTCGGCCTTTTTTACCGCCCTCTTGATCGCCTCGGCAACAACGAACTCGCCGAGCACGCCGACCTTGTTGATATCTGCCTCAACGGTTCCGGCGGAGAGCCCAAAAACAAGGTCGCCGTCGAATGTCGTATGGACGGGGCTGATCGTCTTGATAAGCCCGCCCTGGGCCATCTGCGCAACTTTCGTGATCTCCCGCTTGTTAAAGCGCGCGTTCGTTGCCACAACGCCAAGCGTCGTATTCACGATGCCGAACTGTTTTTTCACATGTCCCTGCTTTATGCTGTTAACCGTATTGGCAAATTGCATGCTCTTTTCCGAGGCCCTTGTGCCGACGATTATCTTTCCGGTAACGTTATCGATGATATCGCCGAAGGCATTTACGACGACCAGGGCCGCGACCTTCAGGCCGTCGGGCATGACAATGCTGCTCGTCCCGAGCCCTCCCTTCATTGCCCTTGAAAGCTCAAAGAGCTTGCCCACCGTGGCCCCAGTGCCCGCTCCTACGCTTCCTTCCTCAACCTCCAGCCCGGCGTTCAGGCAGGCCTGGTAGCCCATTTCAGGGGTCGGCCTTTTCTTCGGGCTGCCCATGAAGAGGTCAAATATCACAGCCGTTGGAACGATCGGGATCTTTGCGATGCCCACATCAAAGCCGACGCCCTTTTCCTCTAAGTAGCGCACGACGCCGGTCGCCGCATCAAGGCCAAAAGAGCTTCCGCCGGAAAGCAGGATGGCGTGTACCTGTTCTACAATGTGGCTGATGTTGAGGGCATCCACCTGCCGCGTGCCTGATGCGCTCCCGCGCACGTCTATCCCGCACACGGCGCCGCTTTCACAGAGAATGACCGTGCAGCCGGTACATCCGACGGGATCTGATATGTGGCCTACCTTGATCCCCTCTATGTCTGTAATGGCATTTAACATCCAAAAAACCTTATCAAATGGCTAATCCGTTGTCAATTCTTTGTGCACCCATGAGGCATATCGCATATGCCGCTTGCGCAAGGCGACGGCACTTCGTTATTTTTTAAAAGAGCTCATAAGTTTTGCGGCCTTTTTTTCATTCTCCTGCTTAAGCGTATCCTTCATCTCCCTGATCTTCTGATGTATGCCATCGTCCTTGATGGAGAGTATTTTGCAGGCAAGGATGGCGGCATTTTTCCCCGCGTCAAGCCCGACCGTTGCCACGGGAATGCCCTTCGGCATCTGTACGATCGAGAGGAGGGCGTCTATGCCGTTGAGGGCGCCGTTGCTTGTCGGGACCCCTATGACGGGAAGAGTAGTGTGCGCTGCTATAACGCCTGGCAGGTGAGCAGCCATGCCGGCAACGGCAATGATGACCTCGATGCCCTCTGAACGGGCATTCTTCGCGTACCTGACAGTTTTATCGGGATTGCGGTGCGCCGAAGATATGTCCACCTTGAAGGGCACGCCTGCCTCTTTGAGAAATTGCAGCCCCTCTTCTATGACGGGGAGGTCGCTGTCGCTGCCCATCAATACAAGAACCTTCGGTTTTTTCATGGCTTCTCCTTTTGCATGCGTCAGATATGCACCCCCTTGCCGTCGTACCATTATTCATAATACATGAAACGATCACTTTTTTCTATAACGATATAGAAATGAGCTTCCTGTTGTATTTTTTTTTCACCGGTTGTATAAAGGATTAGCGTGAAAATTTATGATTTTCTCACAAAGATACCGCTCTTTCAGGGGCTGCCCGAACCGCAGATCGATAAACTGACGAGGATAGTCACGGAACATTCCTTTGCCGGCGGACAGGTGATCTTTACCGAAGGCGATAAGGCAGACGGCTTCTATATAGTCGTCACGGGCCGCGTAAAGATCTACAAGCTTTCTCCGGAAGGCAAAGAGCAGATACTCCACGTTTTCGGACCCGGGGAACCTTTTGCAGAGGTTGCCATGTTTTCCGGAGGGACGCTCCCCGCCCACGCCGAGGCCATGAAGGAGAGCAGGGTTGTCTTCGTACCGAGGACGGCCTTTGTCGCCCTTATCCAACAGGATCCATCTATCGCGATGAACATGTTCGGAACGCTTTCCATCCGCCTAAAACGCTTCACCAGCCTCATCGAGGACCTGTCGCTGAAGGAAGTGCCACAGAGGCTGGCGGCATATCTCCTCTACCTCGCAAACGAGAAAAAGGGCCAGGAACACGTTGAGCTGGCCATCTCAAAAGGACAGCTTGCAAGCCTTCTTGGAACTATCCCCGAAACGTTGTCGCGCATCCTCAGGAAGATGAGCGCCCAGGGCTTCATAGCCACGAAAGGGCGCACGATAGAGCTGCGTGACAGGCGGATGCTGGAGTCTCTCGCTGCAGGAGAAAGATCCCTGATATAGCTCATGGTTTAAAAATAAATACCCAATCACCAATAACCAAACAGAGGTGTTTCTACGGTTTACGTTTGGTGATTCGGCCATTGGGTATTGGGTATTAATTGGTGATTGATGTTTGGTTATCGGTTATTGTTGGTTTTGAGCTATGAGCCGTGAGCTATGCGCTACTTCCTTTGCCTCTCCATCAGCTCTTCTTCCGTGTACCTGAATATCTCAAAGACCGATACGAAGAGTGCGAGCACGAGGGGCCCCATGATAAAGCCGATAAGGCCGAAAAGCTTTATCCCGCCGAGTATGCTGAAAAAGATAGCAAGGATCGGCATCCTCATCTTGTCGCGGATGATAAGCGGCCTCAGGACATTATCTGCCGCGCTGATGCCGAAGATGCCGATGAGGACGAGGACAACGGCCTTCCAGAGCTGGCCCTGCAAAAAAAGATACAGCGCTGCCGGCCCCCATATTATAAAGGTACCCACCAAAGGTATAAAAGACGCGATGAACATGGCAGCTCCCCATAAAACGGGGGACGGCACCTTCAGGGCGGCCAGGGCAATGCCGCCTATAAGCCCCTGAACGACCGCAACGGTCACGCCGCCGTATATCGTGGAGACAACGATGCCCTTTGTCTGCGAAAGGATCTTTTCCCGCTGCTTCTGTGAGAATGGCATATAGTCGCTGAGCTTTTCGACAAATCTCGGGCCATCCTCGAGGAGAAAAAAGATGGAGAATATCATAAATATGAAATCCATCGCCGCCGAGGCTATATTTCCCAGGCCGCTTTTGATAAAGTCTGTGGACGCCTTGCCGGCCTGGGAGATCACGTTGATCAGGACCTTCTGGAATTGCGCTTCCGATACGTTGAACAAGGAGAGCACCTTGCTCAGCATGGCATTGATATAAGGATGCTGCATGACCATGCCAAGGGGATCAAGCGTGCCCTTTTCTACCTTGCCCACCATTGCTACTATCTCCTGCGTCAGGACAAATGAAAGGTACGAAAAGGGCCCGAGGATGAGGAGAAGGATTATAACGAGGGTTATCAGGGACGACAAGGGCTTCCATTTCAGGCGTGTGTGTATGAAGACGTAAATGGGATAAAAAACGATGGAAAGGACGATTGCCCACATGATGGCAGACAGGAAGGGCTTCAGGATGAGGTAGCTTAGGTAGCCGAGGGCCAGAACAAGGAACAGGAGGACAACGAAATAAAACTTTTTATCTGTCATTGTTCAGGCGCAGTGTCGTGTCGAAGATCTCCCGTCTGCTGTGTTGGGCCCTTATAAAAAACACCGCTTCTCCATAAATGGGGACCGGCTGTTATGCCTTTTTCTCTTTTTCGTACGCTTCTTTGCCTGCTTCGACCGCCTTTGAGATAACAGATTTTTCCTTTTCTACGAATTCTTTTCCCTTGTCGACATAATCTGAAAGAAGGGCCTTTTCCTTTTCCAGGATATCTTTCCCTTTCTCAATATAGGTGGTCGCCTTCCCTTTTACCTGCTCTATGTATTCTTCGGCCTTCTCTTTCGCGTCATCGGCAAGTTCCTTGATCCTTTTCCGTGTCTCCTCGCCTGTCTTTGGCGCAACAAGCAGGGCGACACCGGCGCCCACGACAGCACCCATAAGGAATGTAAGAAGAATGGAGCCGGCGCTGTATCCTTTGTCTTGTTCTCCCATGTGTTACCTCCTTCTTTTATTAAGTGTGTTTGGCTCTGTCGAAAAAATTTCTTACAAAATATTCGACACCGGCCCTTACCCCGGCCTTCAGTGCCGGCGCTTCAACAGACGAAACGGCCGCTACCCTTCCGACGATGTCGCTGACCTGTTTCACGTTATCCCCGATCTGCCTGACAGATCCGGTCAGGTTCTTGATATCGTCGGTAACGGTCCCCACATTGTCGGTCACTTTTCGTACGCTTTGAAGGGTCAGCTGAAGCTCTTCCAGGGTCGGCTTAAGTGAATCTTCCGTTGTGGCCATAAAAGACTTTAACGATTGTATCGTCTCTCTCAGCGAAATGATCAGATAGACCACATAGCCGCCGACGACAATAACCGCGACTGTTAATACCACCAAAAGAACAGTGTTCATAATGCCCCCTTGTAGGACCGCTGCGCATTTGCCGTCTCATCACATACGCACAACATATGAGTTATGTATAATTATAACAATTATATACCCTGATTTGCAACGTATAACTGGCAATTTGCTGATTTTACGGACAAAGTACTTTCTTGACCCTTCCCGCCAAATGCCCTTATAATTAGGATATTCCAGCCATAAAGGAGGTTGCGGCATGAAGGCATTAATTCTCTTCGGCAGTCCACGAAAAAAAGGCAACACCATACAGCTTGTCAACGTTCTGTCAAAAGTGCTGAAAGAGAAGGGGCATGGCGTCAAGATGCTCTATCTCAACGATATGAATGTAAGGCCCTGCCAGGGCTGCTATGCCTGCCTGAAAGGAGGGGTTTGCAGGATCAACGACGATATGAAAGATATCAGGAAGTTCATCGCCGAGTCCGACCTTATCGTGTACGCGACGCCGGTCTATTGGTTCGGGCCGTCAGGGCAGCTTAAGCTCGTCATGGACAGGTCGATCGCCTTCATGGATGAAGAGTACAACTCGCGGGTGAAGGGGAAAAAGGCGATCACCCTCATGACCTACGCGAGCGACGAAAAGGACACCTGCGGACCTGCCATCGGCATGTTCAAAAAGACCTTTGCCCTCCTGGGGTTCAAATACGCGGGCAGCGTAGAGGCAGGGGCGTGCGCGGACCCGCCGGAAACGATCAAAAAGGCATACAGGGACAAGGCGGAAAAGCTGGCCAGATCGCTTGCATGAACGTAAGCGGCCAATTATATTTCACAACGAAGAAGGTCGGCAAGGCGATCTGGGACTACCGGATGATCAGGGAGGGCGACAAGGTCATCATCGCCGTCTCCGGCGGCAAGGATAGCCTCTGCCTTCTCAAGGTCATGAAGGAGAGGACGAAATTTGTCCCGATCCGGTACGAGATACTCGCATGCCTTGTCGACATGGGCTTTCCCTGGGTCAACAAGGATATCCTGGCGGACTACTGCGAGAGGGAGTCCATTCCCTATGTCACCGTCAGCCCTCCTGAAGGGTGGAACGGAATAGAAGAAAATTCCGGGTGCTTCTGGTGCAGCTGGAACAGGAGGAAGGGGCTCTTCAACCTCGCCCGCGACATCGGCGCGCAGAAGATCGCCTTTGCCCACCACCTCGACGATATCATAGAGACCATGCTCCTCAACCTCCTTTTCCAGGGAGAGATCGGCACCATGCAGCCCTACCAGGAGATGTTCGGGGGTGAGCTTGCCATCATACGCCCCCTTGCCTACGTGGAAGAGAACGAGCTCGCCCGCCTCGCAAAGGTCCTCGAGCTCCCCGTCGCTTCCTCGGAATGTCCGTTCAGCAAGACGTCCAAGCGGCACCTCATCAAGGGGATCGTCGCCGAGCTAAAAAGGCACAACAAGAACGTGAAAAAGAACATCTTCAGGAGCCTGACGAGGGTCAGGGAGGAATACCTTCTGGGCAGGGCAGATACTTACTGAAGGCGACAGGAGAGGCGCGTGACCTTTTGTTTATGGCTATTCACGGCTATTCGCTCGCTGCTTGACATTTCTCATTAATAATATAAAACTGTAGCAAGCTGCAAAAGCGGGCGCAATATAAGCCCAAGGAGCATTTACATGAGCAAGATCCTGATCGTCGACGACGACCCTGAAATA
>JAKQBZ010000332.1 GCA_029559435.1 Deltaproteobacteria bacterium
TTGGTACACCAGAACGCAGGCTGGGAGACGGTCCCTGTTACCGCGCCACCCGTTGAGGGGTCGAGGGTGAAGGACAAGGTGCCGCCGGAGTTGAACTTGCATGTGCCTGTCACGGTGGCCGATACGGCGACGCTGGCAGTATCGGCTGCCATCGCCCCGCTTGCTGCCGCGAGGAGCCCGATAGCCGCTAACAAAATAAAGAGTCTTTTCATTTGTACCTCCTTTTACTTCATTTTCTAACAATAATGTATTTGTTGTCGGACAAAGTTGCAAGATGTAAAATCAATTTACCGATAATCCAATTTTACAAAGCATTTTACTGTTATTCATAGTATAACAATAACTGTTTTCTGCAATAAAGTCAAAGGTAAAAATTACAGTAAACCCTTGTGCACGGAACCGTTGCTTCTGCATAGTATATTATATGCCACAATCATATAAATTTTGTCAAGTAAATTAATGAGTTCTATTGATAGTATGATATTATTCTTTAAGGATGGTCTCTATAAATTTTTCTTCACTTAGAATTTTTATTCCCAGCCTCGTTGCCTTGCCCAGCTTTGAGCCCGCCTCTTCTCCAGCGACGAGGTGGGTGACCTTTTGACTGATGGCGTTCGTCGTTTTTCCTCCCAGGTCCTCTATCTTTTGCCGCGCCTCGTCCCTGGACATGCTCTTTAATGAGCCGGTAAAGAGGAAGAGGGTCCCGTCGAGCTTCCCTTTGTTCGTTGGCCCATATTCAATAGTGACGCCGCCTGCCAGTATCCTATCAATGGTTTCCCTGTTCCTCATGTCTTTGAAAAATGATACGATGCTGTTTGCAGCTTCAGGGCCCACCTCGGGAATCCTGAGAAGGGCCTCTATGTCTGCTTCGATCAATTCATGAATGTTTCCGAAACGTTCGGCAAGGAGGCCCGCAATATGTTCTCCCACATGCCGGATGCCGAGGCCGTAGATGAACCTGCCAAAGGGACGCCTGCGCGAGGCTTCAATGGCATCGATGATATTTTTGGCGGACCTGTCTGCCATCCTTTCGAGCCCGATGAGATCTTCCATCTTCAGGTAATAGAGGTCGGAAACGTCCCTGATCACCTTTTTGTCGACGAGCTGCTCTACGAGCTTTGTGCCGAGCCCGTCGATGTCCATCGCCCTCTTTGACGCGAAATGCTCTATGCTGCCTTTGATCTGTGCGGGACAGTTGATGTTGACGCACCGCCTGATCGCCTCGCCTGGCGGGCGCACGACGTCCTCGCCGCAGACCGGGCACCGCCCTGGCATAGAGAAGGGTTTCTCGTGGCCGCTCCGCTTTTCTTTCACCACCCTTACGACCTCGGGGATCACGTCGCCTGCCCGGGATACCATTACCGTATCGCCTATCATGATGCCTTTCCGCTGTATCTCGTCTTCATTATGAAGTGTCGCCCGTGAGACCTCGACGCCGCCGATCAGGACGGGCTTCAGGATCGCTACAGGGGTCAGGGCTCCTGTCCTCCCCACGCTAACCTCGATGGCTTCAACTGAGGTGAGTTCCTCTTGGGCCTCAAACTTGAAGGCGATCGCCCACCTCGGCGATCTTGACACGGTCCCCAGCAGTTCCTGGTAATCCAGCCTGTTCACTTTTATGACAGTGCCATCGATCTCGTAGGGGATCTCATCCCTTATGTGCTTTATGTATTTATAATAGTCAATAATATCATCTATATGTATACATAACTTTATAAAAGGGTTTATGCGAAATCCCCATATCTTTAAATTATCAAGGAATTCCATGTGTGTTTCAAGGCGGATACCCGAGACCCGTCCCGGGGCATAGCAGAATATGTTCAGCTTCCTCCCCGCCGTTATCTTCGGGTCGAGCTGTCTCATGGACCCGCTTGCTGCGTTCCTGGGGTTTGCGAAGAGCGGCTCCCCGGTCTCTTCGCGCTTCTTGTTCAGCGCCTGAAATTCCTTCCTGCCCATGTAGACCTCGCCACGTACCTCGAGGTGTTCAGGCAGCGGGATGTCAGACGTCTGAATGAGCCTCATGGGGATGGATTGTATAGTCCTGAGATTTTGGGTAATGTCTTCGCCGACAAACCCGTCGCCGCGCGTTGATCCTTGCTTAAATTCTCCGTTGACGTAGACGAGCTCCACCGCCAGTCCGTCGATCTTTACCTCCATCACGTAGTCCACGTCCCCGGTGTTAAGAATCTTCTTTACGCGCCTGTCAAAATCTATGACCTCTTCGACGGTCATAGCGTTTGCGAGGCTCAGCATGGGGACGGCATGGGAGATAGTATTGAATCCCTCGAGCGGCTGGGCACCCACCCTTTGTGTGGGCGAATTGGGAGAGATGAGGCCAGGATGCCGGCCTTCGAGCCCTTGCAGCTCACTCATGAGAACGTCGTACTCGCCGTCGGAGATGACAGGGTCGTCGAGGACATAGTAGCGGTGGTTGTGGTATTCTATCTCCCGCCTGAGCTCCTCTATCCTTTTTTTGGCCTTTTCCCTGTCCATTGTTCCCCTGGCCTTAACCTTGACCTCACCTTAAGTTTACGATCAGTATCGCATAGTTGGCAGAATAATTGTAGAGAAAACGAGCCCGCAGAGATCGCAGAGAAGGAATATCTTCTTATCCTGACATGAGAGACTACCCATATCAGGATAAACCCTCAACGCCTTCGGCGTAGGGGTTATTGTGCTTCTGTCTTTCTCTGCGGGCCCTGCGAGAGATAAGGCTTTTTAGAGAAGTTCGCCGGGTTTTGGTTCTTCCCCTTTTGTATCATTTGTGACGGCGGTTTCAGATGCGCCTGGAGGTTCTTCGGAATGAACCTTCTCTCTGGGCTGCCTCTTTTTTTGCTCGTGGCGTACTTCAGGGAACGGCTCCTGTTTTTCTTCGACAGGCAAAGATTCTTCGGCAGGCGCCGGTTGTTCTGCAATTGCTGAATCCGCCATGACGGCAGCTCCCCCCCTATCCATTGCGCAGGCGCCGTTAAAGACCGCCCCGCTCTCGATCATAATATACGGGGCCTTTATATCTCCTGTATGAGTTGAGGTCTCTCTTAAGACGACCTGCTCTTCGGCAAGTACGTCTCCCGTGATCTCTCCGTGGGAAACCAAAGTTTTTGTATTGATCGTTGCCGTGACCTTTGCGGTAGGGCCAACGACCAGGAGCCCTTCGGAGAAGATCTCCCCCTCGAAGATGCCCTTCAGCATCACAGAGGTCTTGAACTTGATGGTCCCTCTTATCTCGAGATCGTCGGCTATAACAGTGACGATTTTTTCTTCTGCCGGTTCGTTAATGATCGGTATTCCATTCCCCATCACTCCCTCCTTTTTGTGGGCTTACAGATGTGGTGAGTTTTTATCGCTATTTTACCGTTATGTCCTTTGCCCTCATTGCGCATGAGCCATTAAACACAGCGCCGTTTTCGATAATAATGTTCGGGGTGGTGACATCGCCGTTATGCAGAGAAGTATTTTTGAGGGTAACCTGGTCGGTTGCTGTGACATTGCCGGTAATCTCGCCGTGGGAAACCAGGGTTTTTGTGCTGATAGTGGCGGTGACCTTTGCGGTAGGGCCAACGACCAGGAGCCCTTCGGAGAAGATCTCCCCCTCGAAGATGCCCTTCAGCATCACAGAGGTCTTGAACCTGATGGTCCCTCTTATCTCGAGATCGTCGGCAACCACAGTGGTAATGTCCTTTTCCTCATATTCCGAACTGCTCGTTTTCTTTTCCGGTATCATAATTCTTCTCCTTTTTTATTTTTATAATGTGCGATTTAAGTTATGCCTATGCATATTTTATTCTACTTACAGAAACTTGCAAGATATTTTTTTCACTTTTCATCATCGATGCACGAAAAGAATGCAAAAGAAATGCCATGTCAATAGAGTGAAAGATAAAAGGTGAAAGGTGAAAGGATTTAAACATTTTTTACATTTTACGCATCACGACTTACAGCTCACGGGTGTTTGTATTTCGACTATCGTGGCCATAAACATGACATTACGAGGTTGACTTTTTGAAAGTGGTTAAAAGATAGAGATTGCCTTGAAGAGCTTCTTGACCTTGTTTTCGGCAGGTCCGCCCGATTCATCCTGCTCAGGCTCTTCCGGCTGGGTATCCAGCGGCCTTTGCATCGAGGAGCGCCCGACGAAAAAGGCGCCTTCGGAGATGATCAGCTTGAAGGTCTGTATATCGCCCTGTACCTTGCCGTCGGGATTTATCTCAATGGTCTCCAGGGCGTTGATGTTTCCTTCGATATTGCCGTCAACCATTATCTCGCGGGCCGCCACATCCCCTTTGATCTCGCCGGTCTTTCCGATGATAAGGCCGTCTGCCCTGATGGTGCCTTCAAAGTTCCCGTCGATCCTGACAATCCCATCTGTGGTGAGCTCGCCCTTTATTGTTACATCTTTGCTTATGAATGTTTCCAGCGATGAGTTTTTTTTGTGGAACATTATCGCATCTCTTTCAGATAAAGGCTTGGGTCTATCTGTTTGCCGTTCTTCCATACTTCGTAGTGAAGGTGCGGTCCCGTTGTTATTCCCGTGGAGCCCGAGCTTGCGATGAGTTCTCCTTTTTTTATCTTCTGACCGACAGAAACATGGTTTTTCTTGTTATGGGCGTAAGCGGTGCTGAAGCCGTGGCCGTGCTCCACAACAATAATGTAGCCGCTGTCGTTTGTCCAGCCAGAGAAGCTGACTATCCCGGGGGCCGTAGCGTGTATCGGCGTGCCGGCAGACGCCCGTATGTCGATCCCCGTATGCATGTTCTTTTCGCCTGTCACCGGGTGTATCCTTTCCCCGAAATGCGAGCTTATAGGACCATTAACAGGCCACCCTGATGGTGTCGCAAGGTAAAGGTCTTTTTGCTCAGAGATATATTTTCTGATGGAATAGACGGACTGGACGGTTTCGTTGATCTGTTTCTTCAGGGACTCGATATCGGGCGACCCTGTATCCTTAAAATCGACAGTCTTGAGGATAGTGTTCCTCGATTTCAGCGAGAGGAGCCTTGTGAGCTCTGTATCGGCCTTTTTCAGCGATGAGATGGTCGCTTTCAGGTCATCAAATTCTTTCGCGAGGTAGGAAAGCTTTTTTTTCATTGTGTAATATTCGATAGTGTCGACGCCGATAGTTGTTAAATAGCCCGCCCCTGTCAGGCAGAGGAAGCCGCAGGCCAGAAGCGTCAAGAAAGATACCTTGACCCGGAAAGGCTGAGACTTCGAGTGGGGAACTATAAGGATGGTAATTGGGGTCAGGCATCTTTTCAGGAAGGGTTTTAAATTGCGCATCTAAAATCCTTTAGATAACGGAAAATATATAATGGACAAATTATATTTTCAAGTATTATGATAATCTTTTGCAATAAAATAATATCCATGGAACGATTTTTGCTTACTAAAAGAGAGAAAATATTTATAATAATATCATATCGGGGATGAAGAATAGTATGAAAAAAATATGGATCGCTTTCGTTGTCCTTGCACTCCACGTTCCGTTGAACATTTATGGCGGGGAGATAGAGGTGAAAAGGGACAAAGAGACGACAACGTACGCGATCGGTTCGTCCCAGGAAAAAAAGGATGGGATCACAGAAGAAGAAAAGGACAAGGAAAAGGCCTGGGACATGCTGAAGAATTCGAACATCATTATCGACAAAAGAAAAAAATAGCAAAGAGGCAGGATGGAAAAGGGCAGGATAATCGTTGTAGAAGATGAAGAAGATATACTCATGATGCTGAGCGAATTCCTGAAGGGCAACGGCTATACCGTAGACCCCTTCAATGACAGCAAGAAGGCCCTCATTGCCCTGAAGAACAACAATTATCAGATCATGATCACCGACCTGATGATGCCGAAGATAGACGGCCTTCAGCTGATAAATTTTATCCAGAAGGAATACCTCGATACCCTGGGGATTGTCATAACCGGCTACGGGAGCCTTGAAACGGCTATCGGAGTGATGAGGTGCGGGGCCTTTGACTACATACTGAAGCCCTTCAAGTTCGAGGAGGTGCTCGCGACGGTAGATTCGGCGATGTACTATTTCAACCTCATCAAGGCGGATAATATCCCCAAGGGGCTGCGGCTGAAATCCAACCTGCTGAGGAGGTACGCCGAGAACAAGATCGTGCGCGAAAACACGATACTGAGAAGCTGCCTCAAGGATAAGTATAAGTTTGAAAATATTATTGGAAACAGCTTCCCCATGCAGAAGGTGTTCGAGCTCATAGAGAAAGTGGCAGACACGAACGCCACCGCCCTTGTTACGGGGGAAAGCGGCGTGGGGAAGGAGCTTGTTGCGAGGGCGATCCATTTCAACTCATCCCGACGGGACAGCCCCCTTGTCGTGGTAAACTGCGGCGCCATACCCGAGACGCTGCTCGAGAGCGAGCTCTTTGGATATGAAAAAGGGGCCTTTACGGGTGCTGCCAATACCAGGCTGGGAAGATTCGAGATCGCGAACGGCGGCTCTATCTTTCTCGACGAGATAGGCGATATGAGCGTAAACCTGCAGGTAAAGCTTCTCCGCGTTCTCCAGGAGAGGTCCTTTGAGCGCATCGGAGGGTCGAAGACGATAACGGTGGACCTGAGGATAATCGCTGCTACGAACCGGTCCCTTGAAGATCTCGTGAAGCAGGGGAAATTCCGCGAAGACCTTTACTACCGGCTCAATGTAGTGCCCATCCACATACCGCCGCTGCGGGAGAGAAGACAGGACATACCGTTGTTGCTGAACTACTTTCTCGAGCAGTCGAACCGTCTGAACAATGCCAATATCGAAGGTTTTACAGAAGAGGCGATCAGGGCGCTTCTTGACTACCAATATCCCGGCAACGTGAGGGAGCTGCAGAACATTGTTGAGAGGATGGCGGTTTTGAAGAGAAACGGCTATATCGACCTCGAAGATCTGCCTGAAAAACTTTACGCTGCTGAAAGCATAGAAGAAGCAGCGCCGCTCAATATGGAAAGAGGGTACGACACCCTTGTCTCAGAGTTCGAAAAGACCCTGATCTCGAAGGCGCTCCAGGAGACGCAGGGCGTGAAAAGCAAGGCCGCCCAGGTATTAAGCATCAACAGGACCACGTTGATCGAGAAGATGAAGCGCCTCGGCATCGACTGACACCCCGTATGTCAAATTAATGACAACTTACAGAGAATAACCAATAACCAAACATCAATCACCAATAAATACCCAATGACCAATGACCGAATACCCAAACAAGGAGCAATGCCGGTAAGTCTCTGTTTGGTTATTGGTTATTAATTGGAGCTTGGTTATTATATTCTTTATAGTATCTAATTGTTTTTCGCCTTGCAGCTTTGGTATACATCTTGCATTTTAAAAGGCATGTCTGCTCCTGATGTGAAACTTCTGGAAAATGCCTTTAACGAATTTTCAAGGGCCTCTGATTCAATAATCAGCTATTACGGAATGCTGGAAAGCAGGATAGCCCAGCTTACAAAAGAGGTGGAGGCAAAGAACGCTGAGCTCGAGAGGGCGGGCGAGTACCTTAATAACATCCTGAATTCATTGCCTGTAGGCGTTGTAGTCCTCGACAGAAGGTCGGTTGCGTTCCAGAACAGGAATGCGGCAAAACTGACCGCCGGGGGCATCGTTCCGCACCTCAATGTGAATGGGGAGAAGACCGGCGAGATCAAAAACGGCAAGGAATGCTTCAGGTGGAGAAAAGAAAGATTGACCAATGGCTTTGAGGGCAAAGAGGTCATTGTCATCGAAGATGTAACGGAAGTCGAAAAGATGAAAGAGAGGAGCGAGAGGGACGAACGCCTGAGGGCAATGGGGGAGATGGCGGCGAGGATCGCCCATGAGATCAAGAACCCCCTGGGAAGCATGGAGCTGTTCCTGTCGATGATACAGGGAGGCAGGCTGCGGTCAAAAGAGAAGAAGTATGTTGACTATGTCCTCTTTGGCTTAAAAACGATCGACAGGATCATCAACAACATACTCTCCTACACGCGGCCCAAAACGCTTGTCCTCAAGGAAGAGGAGCTTTTTCAGATCGTCAGCGATACCCTCGATTTTATGAGCGTTTCCATTATGGGCAGGGAGATAGATGTCGAATTCAACGCCGCTTACCAGGGGCCGTCATTCTTTGACCCCGACCTGATAAAGCTTGTCATTATGAACCTTATCAGCAACGCGATAGATGCCGTCGGCGAGAAAGGGGCTATCAGGATAGAGGTCCGTGAAGAAAGAAGCTATGTGCTGCTTGTTGTCAGCGACAACGGCGTCGGGATGTCGGAGGATGTGAGGCGCAATATCTTCAACCCTTTCTTCACAATGAAGGATAAAGGGGTCGGGCTCGGATTGTTCATCGTATACAATATCGTTCAGGCGCACGGTGGTTTCATCGAGGTGGAATCTTCAGCGGGGTCCGGTTCGTCCTTTTTTATGTATATTCCAAAGGATAGAAAATGAAGACAAATGTACTGGTTGTAGATGATGATGACCATATGAGGATTGCGCTGAAAGAATCCCTGACGCAGGCCGGGTTCAGCGTCTCCCTCGTCGATGACGGGATGAAGGCTGTGTCGGAGATCAACAAACAGGCCTATGACCTTGTTATCACCGATGTAAAGATGCCGCGCTTAGGCGGCATTGACCTTCTTAAACATATTAAGGAAGAATCGCCCCTTCTTCCCGTTATCCTTATTACCGGATATGGGACGATACAGGATGCCGTTACGGTTATGAAGGAAGGCGCTTTCGATTATATTCAGAAGCCCTTTAACACGGATACCCTGTACAGCGTGCTGAAACGGGCGCTCGGCGTCAGCAACGGGAAGATCATCTACGCATCGAGGGCAATGAGGGAGGTTTTACAAAAGGCCGAGAGGGTTGCCAAATCGGACGCCACCGTTCTGGTGCTCGGCGAGAGCGGCGTC
>JAKQBZ010000336.1 GCA_029559435.1 Deltaproteobacteria bacterium
ATCGTCTTGCCCTCCTTGTTCTTCACGGGCATGGTGAGGATGTTCCGCGTCCTGTATCCCGTCCTTTTATCGACCTCCGGGTTGAACCGCTCATCCTTGTATGCGTCGGGGATGTTGATCGTCCCGCCGGTGGTGAAGACCGTCCCCGCTATGCCGAGGTGGCTGGGAAACCGGATCTCCTTTGTCTCCATGCCGAGGGCGACCTGCGACCACAGCTCGTCGGTCTTTTCGTCGTAGATGAAGAGCGTGGCCCTGTCCGCGTCCAGCATGTCCGTCGTCGTCTCGATGATCTTCGCGAGGAGCGGCTGGAGCTGCAGCTCGGAAGAGATTGCGGAGGTGATCTCCAGGAGCTGCGATTCTTCTTCCTTCGCCTTCTGGACCTCGTCGAAGAGCTGTGCGTTCTGGAGCGCAGCGGAAGCCTGGGAGGTGATCGCCTCGAGGAGCGTCAGGTCCTCCTCGTGAAAATCCGCGTTCTTTTTGTTGAGGAGCTGAATAACGCCTATCGTTTCGTTGTTCCTTGTCTTGATCGGCGCGCAGAGGATGTTGTTCGTCTTGTATCCGGTCTTTTTATCGACCTCGGGGTTGAACCGCGAATCGGAATAGGCGTCGTTGATGATGATCGGCTCGCCGCTCGTGAATACCGCCCCTGCTATGCCCGCGCTGTTGGGGAACCTGATCTCGTTGACCTCTTCGCCCTGGAGGATCCTTGAAAAGAGCTCATTCGATTCCTTGTCGTTCAGAAAGAGCGTGCCCCTGTCGGCGTTGATCGCCTCGGTCGTGATCTCGATCATCCGGCCCAGAAGCTCGTTCAGCTGGATCGTGTCGGATATCTTCTTCGAAACCTCCAGGAGTGCCGTCAGCTTCGCCAGCACGTCGGAGATCTTGAGGAGGAATTCCTCGCGGTCGGCCTCGCTGAGCCCGTCCAGTATGGTCTTTATATCTTCCTGCTGGAGCCTTCGCTCCAGTATCCTGTTCACAATATCGTATTTCATATCCATATCTTGCCTGTCCGGGAACTATTATATATTAGTTATGGCTGCATTTGAAAGAGGAAATTGATCCGCCCGCTCCGTATGCTATAATAAACTCAGATACATGATCAGAGTACGGTATTGATCCCGGCAAAAGGACCGGGATAAATGACAGAAGATCCAAGGAGGGAACGGCTATGAGAACCTTGTTTGCATGCATGATCGGCATCGCGCTCCTTATTGTGTCAGCGGCCCCTGCAACCGGCCAGGAAAAGGTCGACGCCAAGGCCCTGTTCGAGGCCAAATGCGGCACCTGTCATAAAACTGATAAGGCAACCTCGAAAAAGAAGACGCCGAAGGAATGGCAGGCCACGGTGGCCAGGATGAAGGACGTCCGCAAGGCCCCGGTCAACGACGAAGAGGCGGCGATCATCACGAAGTATCTCAGCGAGCACTACGGAAAGGAAGCAAAGAAATAGCGTTTTTCAGCCGAGGAGCAGCCCGATCATCGACCAGATGATCCACCTGAAGAAGGCGATGATGGGGTTCAGGATGCCGAGAAAAAGCAGGCCCAGGATGATAAACATGCCGTAAGGCTCAAGCCTCATGAGCGAATACTGGAACCGCCGTGAAGTAAAGCCCATGAGAACCTTTGACCCGTCGAGGGGCGGGATCGGGATCAGGTTGAACGCGGCCAGCATGATGTTGATCTGCGCCGCATAGTAAAAAAGAAGGAATACCGGCGTGCCGGGCGCCGGCTGTACAACCCTGAGGAGCAGCAACGAAAGGAATGCGAGGATGATGTTCGCAACGATGCCCGCAGAGGAGACGAAGATAAGCCCTTTTCTCTCGTCGCGGAGGTTGTCAAAATTGACAGGGACGGGCTTGGCCCATCCGAACCCGATGAGGAATAGCGCGATCGTCCCGATGGGGTCGATATGCTTTCGCGGGTCCAGGGTCAGCCTGCCAAGCCATTTGGCCGTCGGGTCACCCATCTTATAGGCAACCCACCCGTGGGCAAGCTCATGGATGATTATTGAATAGAGCAGCGGTATCGC
>JAKQBZ010000340.1 GCA_029559435.1 Deltaproteobacteria bacterium
GAGGAAGGCGTCGGAGAAGGCATTTTCCCACCTCAACATCGCCATGAAAGGCAAGCCGGACACGCCGGGGCTGTTTTAGCTCAAGAAAACCGTATATCGTAGTTAGTATATCGAACATAGAATAACCAATCACCAATAACCAAGCTCCAATTAATAACCAATACCCAATATTCAATAACCAAAAAAAGACTTGCCTGCTCTCTCTTGGGTATTCGGTCATTGGTCATTGGTGTTTGTTTATTTATTAAGACTTGACAAATTAAAACAGTTGTATTAAACAGATGATTAAAACAGTAGTTTGACACGGGATAGGCATGGCGATAGGCGGACGGAATTACACGACGCAGGGAACAAAAGAGAGGATACTGGAGGCTGCCGGCGAGGTATTTGTCGCGCACGGCTTTCAGAGCGCCACTGTCCGCGAGATATGCAGGAAGGCCGGCGTCAATATCGCCGCGGTCAATTACCATTTTCGCAACAAAGAGAACCTGTACCTGGCTACCCTGCGGTACTGCAGGGAGATCTCTTTTAAAAAATACCCTGTATATCCTGATATGCGGGAATCGGAGCAGCCGGAAGAAAGGCTGAGGTCGTTCGTTCATTCCTTCGTGTTCCGCGTCCTTGAGGAAGGCAAGGCCTCCCGGTTCGCGAAGCTTGTAGCCAAAGAATACGTACAGCCGTCAAAGGCGCTGGACGTCCTCGTGAAGGAGACGATGCGCCCGGCCTTTACGCGGCTTTTCGCCATTGTCCGGCAGCTTGCAGGAAAAGGCCCGGACGATGAAACGGTGAGGTATTGCTGTATGAGCATCGTCGGCCAGTTCCTCTTTTTCCTCTATGCGCGGCCGGTGCTGAAAAGGCTTTTCGGAAAGGCCTCCTTCAAGGCGGAAGAGATAGCGGCGATCGCAGAACATATAACGCTTTTTTCTTTGCACGCGATCAGGGGCCTTAAAGGATGAAAGGGGGGAATGGACATGAAATTGCCCGGCAGGCCTAACGTTGTTCTCGTAGTTTTCATTATCCTCGGATCTGTTCTGGCCTCTGCTGCCTGTGCAGGCAACCCCGGCCAAAAAGAAAGATACACCCTTGCAGATATCATCGACTATGCCGTGAAGAACAATCCCAGGCTTCGTATTTCCGATAAGGACATCGTTGCCGAGGCTTATGGCATCGACACGGCAAAGGCGGAGAGGATGCCCAGGATCGACTTCGGCAGCGGCGCTACCCGGTACCGTTATGCCGCTCCCCTGACGCCGATAGTGATAAACCCGCCCATCGGCCCCGGGACCGATTTTCCCGATTTCGAGAGGAACATCTATGACGTAGGCGGATATTTCAGGTTTCCCATTTTCAAGGGCGGCCGGCTTGTCCGGGGCGTGCAGGTCGCGGAAATGAAGAGATCCGTTGCGCAGGATAATTATTCGACGACCAGGCAGGAGCTTGTCTATAACCTCACGAGCGTCTTTTATAAGATCTTGCAGCTCGAAAAGCTGCTCCAGGCCAACGATGCAACGGTGCTGCAGCTCGAGGCGCATAAACGGAATGTCGAGGTCTTTCTTAAGACGGGTACGGCGCCGAAGCTCGATCTTTTGAAGACCGACGTTGAGCTGTCGCATGCGCGGGAGAGAAGGCTGCTTGTGAAGAACAGCCTGGAAAGCACATATGAGCTCCTTAAAACGCTTATGGGCATTGACGATATGTCGTCCAGCATCACAATAGGGCCCGAGCCCCGGCGAAAAGAGGACGCCGTGGCCCCGGCCCTTGATGAAAGCATACAAAGGGCCTTTTCGCAAAGGCCAGAATATATCGCGGTCATGAAGAAGAAAAAGATCTCCGAGGAAAAGGTAAAGATCGCCTGGGGCAAGAGATTGCCCGACGTCTACGCAGCGGGGGAGTACAGCGGAAGGTCCGGGGACAGCCTTGCCTTTAAAGAGAACTGGAGCTTCGGGCTGAAGATGATACTGCCGGTTTTTGACGGGGGGCTTATCCAGTCCGAGATCGACAGGGAGAGGAACGAGTTGGAGAAGGTCAAAGAAGAAGAGCGCCTCTTGAAGATCTCCATCACAAGGGAGGTGAGGGACGCTTACCTGGGCATTGCGAACGCGGAGGAGAGGATCGAGGTCACCGAAAAGGCGATTGCGAGCGCAAAGGAGTCTCTCCGGGTCGAGCTCCTCAAATATGACAGCGGTGCAGGCATGAACACGGATGTCATAGACGCCCAGACGGCCCTCCTGAGAGCAGAAACGGATTTTTGCCAGGCGCTGTACGATAAAGAGGTAGCGTTGGCGCTTCTGAGAAAGGCAACAGGGGAAGGCAGAGGTGATTTGCAATGAAAAAGAGAATAGTTGCTATCATTGGAATAGTGGCCGTGGCGATAGCCGTGGTGGCGGCCGTCAATTATCTCAGGAATAAGAAGGACGACAGCGTGATGACGCTCTCCGGCAACGTTGAGGTTACAGAAGCCAACATAGGCTTCAAGATACCGGGGAGGCTCGTGGAGCGCCTTGTCGATGAAGGGCACAGGGTAAAAAAGGGCGACCTGCTGGCAAAGATCGACAGCGCAGAGCTGGAGAGCGTTGTAAAACAGGGCAGGGCCGCACTGCAGGAGGCGGAAACAAAGCTCGCAGAGCTGAGGGCCGGCTCGCGGAAGCAGGAGATAGGACAGGCAGAGGCGCAGGTGAACGCCCAGGAAGCAGAACTGCTAAAGGCCGGGAAGGACTACGAACGGGCCGAGATCCTCTATAAGAACGGCGCCATATCCGCTGCCCAGTATGACGCGGCGAAGAGCTCCTATGACAACCGCACGGCGCTCCTGAAAAATGCCCGCGAGTCGCTGAGCCTTGCAAAGGAAGGGCCGAGGAAGGAGGACATAAAAATGGCCGAGCATCGGGTGGCGCAACTGAAGGCGGCCCTTGCGGCCTCGGAGGAGAAGCTTAAGGATACCGTCCTGTACGCGCCCTTCGCGGGGATAATCCTGCGCAAGAACGTGGAGCTCGGCGAGACCGTCGCTCAGGGGACGCCCGTCTTCACGCTGGGCGACCTCGACAACCCGTGGGTCAAGGTCTATGTGAAAGAGGACAGGCTGGGCCTTGTCAGGCCGGGCCAGAAGGCGCAGGTGACTACCGATACGTTCAAGGGCAAAAGGTACGAGGGGGAGGTTTCGTACATCTCATCAGAGGCAGAGTTCACACCGAAGACGGTGCAGACGCAGGAAGAGCGGGTAAAGCTTGTCTTCGGCGTGAAGGTGAGCGTGAAGAACGAAAACTGGGACCTGAAGCCAGGAATGCCGGCGGACGTGCGGATAGATGTGAAAAGGAACTGATGCCCGGCGCCGGCGCCATAACAATAACAGGCCTTACGAAATCTTTCGGCGGCAACA
Organism: Deltaproteobacteria bacterium; assembly: GCA_029559435.1. Classification (GTDB taxonomy): domain Bacteria; phylum Desulfobacterota; class Syntrophorhabdia; order Syntrophorhabdales; family Syntrophorhabdaceae; genus UBA5609. The sequence goes on from JAKQBZ010000340.1 coordinate 3,377, forward strand.
TCGCTGTCGATAACCTCAATTTAGAGGTTCATCGCGGGGAGCTTTTCGGGCTTGTAGGGCCCGATGGCGCAGGGAAGACAACGATCATGCGGCTCCTTGCCGCGATCATGTCCCCTGATTCAGGAGAGGCGTGGATCGCAGGCAGTTCCATACTGCACGAAGGGGAACGGATCAAGGAGAAGATAGGGTATATGTCCCAGCGGTTCGGGCTTTACGAAGACCTCACGGTCATGGAGAATATCCTCTTTTATGCCGACCTGTACGAGGTCCCCAAAAAGGAAAGGCCCGCCCGGATCGAAAGGCTCCTCGGGTTCAGCAACCTTACCCCCTTCAGGGAGCGCCTCGCAGGAAAGCTTTCCGGCGGAATGAAACAGAAGCTCGGGCTTGCCTGTGCGCTTATCCATACGCCCGAAGTGCTCTTTCTCGACGAGCCGACGAACGGCGTTGATCCCGTGTCGCGGAGGGACTTCTGGAGGATCCTTTACAACTTGTTGAAAGAGCGGGTGACGATCTTTGTCTCAACGGCGTACCTCGACGAGGCGGAGCGCTGCACAAGGATCGGGCTTATCCATAAAGGAAGGCTGATCATGACAGACAACCCGGCAAAGATCAGGAGGTCCGTTCCCCTTGAGATGGTGGAGATCTGGGCGACCGATGCGAGGAAGGCAGCAGAGGCGGCAAAGGGAATGGCCGGCGTAAAGGACGTGAGCGTCTACGGGAACAGGTTCCACGCTGCCCTTGCTGAACCTGGATCGGCGGACAGGATCATGGAACAACTGAAAGAGAAAGGGATAGCGGTGACCGATTACAGGCCGGTCCTGCCCTCGCTCGAAGATGTATTTATTAGCATAGTTCGGGGTTCGGAGCTATGAGCATCGCGGTCCACATTGAAGAGCTGACGCGCACCTTCGGCGAATTCGTTGCGGTGGACCATGTAAACCTCAGCGTAAAAAAAGGCGAAATATTCGGCTTCCTCGGCCCGAACGGCGCAGGGAAATCGACGACGATAAAGATGCTCTGCGGCCTCCTTATGCCGAGCAGCGGCACGGGATCGGTCGGCGGCTACGACATAATAAAGCAGTCTGAAGAGATCAAAAAGACGATCGGCTACATGTCCCAGAGATTTTCGCTCTACGACGATCTCACCGTGGAGGAGAATATCGATTTTTTCAGCGGAATATACTGCGTGCCCGCTGAAAAGAGGCGCGACCGCAAGGAGTGGGCGCTGGAGATGGCGGAGCTGGGGCAAAGGAGAACAGACCTTACCAGGAACCTGCCGGGCGGCGTCAAGCAGAGGCTTGCCCTCGGGTGCGCGATACTCCATGAACCCCCGATCATCTTTCTCGACGAGCCCACATCCGGCGTTGACCCTGTATCGAGGAGAAATTTCTGGGACCTGATCTACGGGATGTCGATGGCCGGCACAACGACATTTGTTACGACGCATTATATGGACGAGGCGGAATACTGCGACAGGCTTGGCCTCATATACAGGGGGCGCCTTATCGCACAGGGCACCCCCGCTGAGTTAAAGGCCGGCTACATGAAGCGGGACGTCCTTGAAATAGAAGCTGACAGGATCATCGAAGCCATGGATATCCTGCATGTGAATAACATCGAGACGGCGATCTTCGGGAGCTCGCTCCACGCAACGCTTGAAGACGGGGACAGGGGGATGCGGCGCATCAGGGACATCCTCGGGGAGGCCCGCATCGAGGTGGGGAGCATCGGGAAGATAGCCCCCTCGCTGGAAGACGTCTTTGTGGCGCTGATCGAGGAGGCATGATGGACAGCGAAGCTGCAGGGGGCCTTTCATGAAGCTCATGCGGATCAAGGCCATCGCAAAGAAAGAGAGCATCCAGATCATGCGCGACCCTTACAGCCTCGCCATGGCGTTCCTCATGCCCGTTATGCTCCTCTTTATCTTCGGGTATGCGATCACGCTCGACGTGGATAACCTGCCGACGGTCGTCTATGACCGGGATAAAAGCAGCATGAGCCGCGACCTGGTCGCGCAGTTCAGGGAATCGCGTTATTTTACGATCGTGGCCTATGCAGATGACCATGCCGGTATCGACAGGTATATCGACGCGGGCAAGGCGAAGGTGGCCATATCCATACCTGAAGATTTTTCGAAGAACGCGGCAACAGGGAGAGATGCCCCGATCCAGGTTGCAGTTGACGGAAGCGACTCGAATACGGCAACGATCGCCCTGGGGTATATTGCCGCGATCTCGGATCAGTATTCCCGGAGGATCGGCAAGCCGCTCGCGGCCCCTGCCATAGACCCGCGCGTACGCATCTGGTATAACCCGGAGCTGAAATCGAGGAACTTCATTGTGCCGGGCCTCATAGCGGTGATCATGGCGATCATCGCCGCGCTGCTCAGTTCTCTTACTATTTCGAGGGAATGGGAGAGGGGCACCATGGAACAGCTCATATCGACGCCGGTGAAGCCGCCTGAATTAATAATCGGGAAGCTCTCCGCCTATTTTGTGATCGGCTTCATCGATGTTGTAATGGCAGCGCTCATCGGCGCTTACCTGTTCGACGTCCCCCTTAAGGGCAGCCCTCTCCTGCTCATGATCTTTTCGAGCCTGTTCCTCTTCGGGGGCCTTGGCCTCGGTATATTTATATCGGCGTCGGCAAAGTCGCAGCTTTTGGCGAGCCAGGCCTCCCTGATCACCTCTTATCTGCCTGCGCTTTTGCTTTCCGGCTTCATGTTCTCTATATCGAACATGCCCGCACCGCTCCAGCTTATCACGCACATCGTCCCGGCAAGGTATTTTGTCGCCATGCTGAAGTCGGTTTACCTGAAGGGGGGCACCCTGAAGCTGCTCATTTTCGAGACGGCGGCCCTCGCGATCTTCGGCATCATCACCTTTGCGCTGGCAAATAAAAGGTTCCGGAAAAGGATCGAATGATGTTTGAGCGGATAAAGCAGATGATGATAAAGGAGTTCCACCAGATCTTCCGGGACAAGAGGATGAGGCCTGTCATCTTTCTGACCCCCATCCTCCAGCTGATCATCTTCGGGTATGCAGTCACCACGGACGTCAATAACATCCGCTTGGCGGTGTATGACCTCGACAGGTCTTACGAGAGCCGGGAGCTTACAAGGAGGTTTGAGGCATCGGGATATTTCCAGGTCTTTCGCTCTGTCGAAAGGCCGGAAGAGGTCCAGGACCTGCTCGACCGGGGAAAGGTGCTTGCCGTGCTCCAGGTAAACCGCGGTTTTTCGGCAGACATAAAAAAGGGGAAGCAGGCAGAGGTGCAGGTCCTGTTCGACGGGACCGACTCGAATACCGCCCTCGTTGCAATGAGCTATGCCAACGCGATCATTGCCGGGTACGCGAAAGTCCTCGGCGGGCCGCATGTGAGGGCATCGGCGGCAAGGTTTGATGTGCGTGCCAGGGCCTGGTACAACCCGGCCCTGAGGAGCAAGAACTACAACGTCCCTGGCGTCATCGCCATCATGATCATGCTTGTATGCCTCCTCCTTACGTCCATGGCGATTGTGCGCGAACGCGAGATCGGGACGATGGAGCAGCTTATGGTAACGCCGCTTAAGCCGGTCGAGATGATACTCGGCAAGACAGCGCCCTTTGCCATAATAGGGTTCTTCGATATGTTCCTCGTTACCATCGTCGGCGTCTTATGGTTCTCCATTCCCATACAAGGTTCGCTCCCGCTGCTTGTGCTGTGCACCGCGATCTATCTTCTCTCGGTGCTGGGCATCGGCCTTTTTATCTCCACCATATCGAAGACGCAGCAGCAGGCCATGATGGGGACGTTCCTTTTTTTCGCG
>JAKQBZ010000341.1 GCA_029559435.1 Deltaproteobacteria bacterium
TAACCGTTGCAAGTATACTGCCTTTGCCCTCTTTGAGATACTGTTCTATGGTTTCATAAATGTTCATTATCAAAGCTCCTGTAAACCCGTAAGTCGTGAATCGTAAGTCGTAAGGGGTAAGGGGTTAGATCGCCTGACGCCTCACGCCTGACGGTTTTTCATCGGTTCTGTTGTATGCGTGCATTATCCCTTCCAGCACGCCGCCGCCGATCGCCCTCGCCTTTTCGGTTATTGTGTAACACCATTGTTTTTTCCCGCGAGGATCTATATCCCCTATCTTCTCGTTGGCCGGAACCTTTATCTCGCGGATAAGCCCTCTGAGGACGCCGTCGAAAGGGGCCTCTACAGGGGCCTTATTCACGTAGGCCACGATCTCTCCTTTTTTCACACGATCACCGATATTTTTGTTGACATGCTTTACTGTTCCGGCTTGGGGCGACCGCAGCACCCGTTCTTTTGTGTATCCCATGACAGGCCCTGGAACTCCCGTGTGGGACTCTGCCGACCCCTTGTACATAACCCTGCCGAGGTCCTGTCCCCTGTTGCTTTCGACAACTACGTGTACGTCGGCAGGCGCGTTGAAGCCAGGTCCCACGCCGATTACGAGTGGCGCTTCACCCTTTTTTGTCCCCAGGTTTTTTTTTGCCATAATGGCATCAACGATCACGTCGGGCTTCAGTGCGGACACCGCCTTCCATTTGGGGTCTATGAGGACAGCGATCCGTTTTTTCTTCCAGGCACGTTCCACGTCTTTGACGTTATGAACCAGCTCTGCCGCAACGCCCTCTACCTTTGCCTTTCCTTCGTATACGCATTCGGAAAACGCAACCGTTCTCCTCACCGTGATAGGCTTCTGGATCTCTGTCATCACTATCTTTGTAATATTTGCCATAAAGAGCCTGCAGGCAATGCCGCTTGCCATCTCGCCGGCGCCCTTTATAAGCACTGTAATATCCTTCATATCGGAACCTCCGTGTTTTTTTCAGCAGCTATAACAATACCCAATAATCGAATACCCAAACAAAAAACGATACAGAGAAAAATCAGTTTGGTTATTAAAAAATTGGTTATTGGATATCATTTGGAGCTTGGTTATTGGTGATTGGTTATTCATTCTTTACTCATGGTCCTTTCCCGAAAAAACAGGTCGGATAATGGCAAACACTGCATTGCAGGCATAATCCTCCGTACGACAGTTTTACCATATCCTTTTTGTGCATCTTTTCGCCGGCCATGATCCGCGTAAGTATAATATCCATAACGGTATATCTGTTATAATAGATGCATGCCGGGGCGCCCAGGATATACTTTCCCTTCAGGCGCGCGACGAGGAACATGGCCCCGGGAAAGACAGGGGTCCCGTAGAACAAGACCTCCGCGCCGGTTGCCTCTATGCCATCCTTCGTCACATCGTCAGGGTCAACAGAAAGGCCTGCAGTTGTCATAACGATATCTGTCCCCATGTCAAGCTGCGCCAGGATAGCATCCCTGATCATTGCGATGTCGTCAGACACGATCTTTTTATCAACCACTTTCAACCCGTAGCCTTTTATCTTTTTCTCAACAACATGGGAACCGTCGGGTATCCTCCCGCTGTAAACCTCGCTTCCGGTGATCACCAGGCCTACCGTGAGCTGCCTGAAAGGGCTGATCCTTATAACGCCTTGCTCGCCTGTCCGCTCAACCTTTTTCAGCTCGCGCTCCTTGATATAAAGGGGGATGATCCTCGTTGTCGCAACAATATCGCCGGGCTTGACAGGGTGCCTGTTCGGGACCGTGCTCAAGAGAACGTCCTTGATCCTGTTCATCTCGTAGAGGTACCTGTCGTTGACATAAAAAAGCCCGTTCACCTTGCTTGTGATCTGTACCTTGCCTTCCTTTGGGGGCAATGGCTCCATGTGCTCATCCATAATGGCCTGCGCTATCCTCATGCCCGCCTCGTTCTCATGCACCCCCTTGATCTCACCCTCAAAAACATAGAGGCTCCTTTTGCCGAGGTCCAGGAGCTTCTCTATGTCCTCTTTCTCAATGACCTTTCCTCTCCGGAACGCGACGTCCTTCTTCTTGCCGGGAATGATCTCGGTGATATCATGGGCAAGGACAGTGCCGAGCGCCTCTTCAACGTTTACCTTTTTCAACTTTGTAACCCCTTTCTCTTAAAAGATTGATCTCTTCTACTGAATCAATATCAAAGATGTTTCCTTCTTCACCCTCTATGTATAGCACATCTTCAGAATGTTTTTCTATAATTTCCCTTAACCCTCTGTCGCCCTCGAGAAGCGCGATCTCGTCGCCATAGCGCTGAATATCGATGAGGACCGGATGCCCTTTTTCGCCTTTGAATAAGGGCAGTACGATCGGGGCTTGTTCCGCAAAAAATGCCTTGATCATCACATCTACGATCTCATTGGCGACAAAAGGCTTATCTCCAAGCTGAAAAAAAACACCCCGCGCCTTTGCAAGAAAGGGCAGCGAAGCCTTAACAGAAGTTGACATGCCTTTTGCGTGATCCTTGTTGTGAATAATTTCCAGGGGAAACCCTGCAAGTTCCCGCGTGATCGCATCAGTCGCATTCCCCGTCACAACAATGACCTTCCCTATGGAAGGCCGCAGGAAAGGCGCTAAAGCCCTTCTGATGACCGTCTCGCCATCTATCGCGACGAGAAGCTTATTGTATCCAAGCCTGCTTGACGCCCCCGCGGCAAGAACAACTGTATAGATCGGCTCCATAATACCGGCTGAACGACTATCGTCGGCCTTTTTCAAGAGCCTGGTTGAGGCTGTTCAAAAGCTTGTCAATGTCGATGCCATGTATCTCAGCTCCTTGCTGGATGTCCTCAAAGAGAGCAGCCTGGCATCCAACGCAGCCCAACCCGTATTTTTCGAAGACCGGGATAGTCTCCGGATATTTTTTTACGATTTCTTCGATTGGCATCTTCTTGTCGATCATCCATCAAACTCCTTCAAATTTTTCCGTCAGGACCTGAGTAACAGCTGACGGTTGACAGCTTCCTTGCGCTTCAAAAGACTTCCGCTGAAAAGATATAAATTTGAATGTCTTTTGACTTCCACGCATCTTTCGGAAGCCCCGCCTTGTAACAAGTGTGCTCGAGAAAGGCCGTCCTGTCCAGGCCATATTCTGTAGCGACCTGCGGGAGCAAAAGGCCTGAATATGCGCCTTTCTCGATGTACAGGCCATGTATGCCGACCTTTATCTCGTTCACGTCGTCAATCTTTTTCATCGGGGTGAGGACAGATATTTCTATATCGATATCCTCCCATTCATTCTTGCTGACGGGACTAAAGCGGGGATCGTGGAATGCCGCCTGGATTGCCATCTCCCGGATCGTTTCATGGAGAGGCAGAAAGCCCTTTATGTACCCTATGCAGCCCCTAAGCTTGCCCCGGTTCTTCACGGTTACAAAGGCGCCCCTTTTCTCTTTCAGGATTGCCGGTATCCCCGAAGGCTCCTTGTCTGTACCGAAGAGAACGCCTTCTATTGTATCGCGCGCTATCTGTTTAAGCTGGCCCCTGTCTTTTTCGGAAAGATCCACCGGCAACACCTGTCAGGACTTATAAAATACTGCCGATACATAGCCGACAACGGCGCTTCTGTCACCGGAGACATCGCCTGAATTGGCGTATTTCATTACCCGGCTGTGTTGAGCGCCGAGCTTATCCGATACCATCATCGTCGTAAGCATCGGCCCGGCGCCGCACGCCTCTCCCTTGTCCTCATTGAGATCTTTGACCATGCCCGGAACATCAAAATCTTCGAGATGGCCTACAAGAACACTATCAAGCTTTACCGCCGTCGAATATGGGTGGTAATGAGACAGGTCAGTGCTTCCAACGACGAGACATTGCCTGCGGCCCCTACGGATCACGCCCTCAATGCAATCTGATAGCGCGACGCACAGGTCAACGGTCTGGGTGCCCATGATCAGCGGAACAATGGTAAAATCTTTCAAGGCGGACTGCAAAAAAGGGATCTGTACCTCAAGGGAGTGTTCGCCCTTATGGGCTTCAACAAACGGCCTTATTGCGGCCGACGATCTTACGAGATCTGCGACGGCCTCCTCATCGACACCTACCAGGCCAAGGGGCGTCTTGTAGCTGCCCTTTTCCATGACGGCAACCCCTTCAAAATGTATCCTGTGGCTTGGCGCCAGCACTATAACCGTATCAAATGGCTTGTTCACAATTGTCTTAAAGCCGTATGCCGCCACCTGTCCGGAATACATGTACCCTGCGTGCGGCGCAATTATGCCGGTAATCTCACCGGGAACGGGGGGAACGTCGGCGCTCCTGAAGTATCTTTCTATATCCTTTTTGAGCGCTCCCGGGTCATCAGGATAAAACATGCCGCTTACTGCCGGTTCTCGCACAAAACCCATAGATCGCTTCCCCTGGAATTTATTATACCACATATGGCATACTATATAAACAACACGCGGGGCAGTTTTTTCGAACAAAATCAAAATACCGTGTGGTATAATCTCTTTTATGCATCTTCGGACGCCGGTAATATTTTCCATCAACAACCGGGAAAATAAAAAGATCCGCCTGTCCTTAACGCTCATATTATCATGCATATTGCTCATGATCGTCGCGGTGAAAAAGACGGATGCCTCAGAAAAGATCCATATTGGAGTTTCAGAGGATGTCATGCTTCTCCCATGGGGCATCGTCCTCCCTGCACGGGTCGATACAGGCGCCGCATCATCATCCCTCGATGCAAGGGATATAAAAATAAAGGGCAATACCGTAACATTTAAATTAGCTCCGCAATACAGCGGCATCGAATTGAGCCTTCCCATTGTAAAACGGAAAACGATAAGGTCTGCCGAAGCACGTGAAAGAAGGGTCGTCGTGGAACTTGAGATCTGCATAGCCTCAAAACGGCTTCGCGTAAAGGTCAACCTGAATGACCGCTCCGGCGTACAGTTTCCGATGCTTCTCGGAAGGAACATCCTTATGGAGAATTTTGTAATCGACTGCGCTCAGACAAAATGCACCGTCCCTGACTGTCCAGAGGCGCCGCCACGATGAAACGCCCCGCGCTTCTGCTGGCATTCAGCCTTTTCATTATCACCGCCGTTCTTCTTCTCTACCGTATCTTCGGCCTCGGGTATCCTGCTCTGCCGGTAACTACAGGGAAGGCATTCCATTTCAAGTTTGACGGACATGTCAAGAGCGACGGCGGCAGCGCGACCCTCTCCATCGCCCTGCCGTCAGAGCGGGCAGGGCTGATCATATCAGAGGAGAATTTCGGCTCGGGATCACTAAGCTTCAACCTCTTCAGAAAAGAGTCGGGGCGGTACGGGGTGTGGACCGGGCAGACAGACCGCGACGGTGAGATTGCATCGTATCGTGCGACAATCCTCTTGCGCTCCCCCGGAACCGCAAAGCCCAGGCCCCCTGCTTTGAACAAATACCCGCCATTGACAGGTAAAGATGAACAGGCAGCGGCTGAAAAGACCACCGAAAAGATCAAACCTCTTCCCCTTCCGGAGAGGATCGGGGCCATCCTGGAGTTGATCCGAGACGCCGGCGAAAGGTCTTCCCCTGAGCTTATACTCCTTAAACGCATGGAGGAAAGCTATGACCGTCCAACCCTGCTCCCTACGCTCTTCAGGGCGGCATTGGTCCCCGCAAGGGTTGTCGACGGCATCAGGCTCGCCGAG
>JAKQBZ010000003.1 GCA_029559435.1 Deltaproteobacteria bacterium
GGAGAGGTCCTTTCTGTCAATTCCCGACAGCTCCTCGAATTCGAGGATCGCCTTGTCGTACTCCTTCTGCTTGATAAATATCGCGGCGATCCTTGAGCGCGCCTTTTTATTCGTGGGGTCGATGGAGATTACGTACTGGTAGTATTCTATTGCCTTTTCAAAATTTTCTTCGATTTCGTAGATCGTGCCGAGGTCGAGCAGGGCCGGCTCGAAGTTTGGTTTCAACGCAAGGACTTTGTTATAGTAAACATTTGCCTTTTTATAGTCTTTGGCCTCTGCGGACAGCCTTGCGGTATAATAAAGGGCTATAATGTTGTCGCTGTCGTACACAAGTATCTTTTCGTAGATGGCCAATGCGTCTTTATAGCGTTTTTCTGCGACATACAGGGAGCCGAGGTAGAGGTAGGCTTCTGTATCCTCGGGGTTGAGGGCGATGCATTTCTCGTAAAGGGTTTTTGCGATTGAGAGCTTGCCCTGCGCCGAGTATGTACCGGCAAGGAGGAACAGGGCATCCCGGTTCGTAGGATTGATCTCGATCGCCTCTTTGAGCAGCTGTTCCGCTTTAGACGTGTCTCCTTGCTTAATATAGAGAAAGGCAAGCTCGGCCCTGATCTCAGAAGAAGCAGGATTAAATTTCAACGCCGCCATGTAATATGCCAGGGCTGTTTCGTGTTCGCCGCGCAGCTCGCTTCTGTAGCCTTTTAGGAAGAATTCGATCGATGATGAATAATTGCTTCCAAAAAGGGGTAACGGCAGCAAAGTGAGCAGGAAAACAACGAAAAATCTTTTCATTATGAGAAATAATAGCACAGGCGGCCCGGAAAATCCATAACGACAGCTCACAGCTTACAGCCAACAGCCAACAGCCAACAGCCAACAGCGAAACACCTGATACGCAAGACGTGAGGTTGACGGCTGATAGCTGACCGCTACCGTATTATCCTCCCGATGCGGAGCCACCGTACATAATGGAGAGGGTTGTCGGAATTTCCGTCCCACGAAAAGTAGAGGATGAATGCCTTTCCGACGAGGTCTTCTTTTTTCACGAAGCCCCAGAACCTGCTGTCAAGGCTCCTGTCCCTGTTGTCGCCCATGACGAAATAAGAATCCTTCGGCACCTTAAGGGGCTGCAAATTATCCTTGGGCGAGAGAAAGCCCGGTATGGGAGGTTCATGCGAACGGAAGCCCCACGGGTCATTTAGCTTTTTGCCGTTGACATAGATGATCTTGTCTCTGATCTCTACGGTATCGCCTTCCTTTGCGATAACCCTCTTTATAAAGTCTTTGCTTCTGTCCACGGGGTAGCGGAAGACGACGACGTCGCCCCGGTCGGGCTTGTCGAGCTCGAAGATGACAATATCGGTGAACGGAACCTTCACAACGTAGCTGAGCCTGTTGACGAGAAGGTGATCGCCGATAAGAAGCGTCGGCTCCATGGAGCTTGATGGTATCTTGAATGCCTGGATAAAGAAGCTGCGGACAAAAAAGGCGATGATCGCCGCTATAATAAGGGACTCGATATACTCCCTGGTCTTGCTCTTCTCCTTCTGAATCTCCACCGGTTTGTTGTCAGCCGCCGGCGCTTCGCCCTTTCTATGTTTTTTACCCATCAAACCTCCGTGCTAAAATAACCAATAACCAAACATCAATAACCAATTAATAACCAATATTCAATGACCGAATATCCAAACATATGTATCGTCCAAATGCCTTTGTTTGGTTATTCATACGAGACACCCTACATCTTCTCCGGCGCTGATACGCCGAGGATGCTGAGGCCTGACCGGATCACCTCTCTGAGCATATGGAGAAGCAGCAGCCTTGCGATGGTCAGATCCCTGTCGTCGACGAGCACCCTTGTCTTATTGTAGTAGCTATGGAAATTTCCAACAAGATCAAGAAGATAAAAGGTGATTCTGTGCGGCTCGAAGCTCCTGGCGCAGCCCTCGATGACGTCATGGAAGTGAATGATCCCTTTTATGAGCTTGATCTCGTCCTCCTGCGTCAGGAGGCGCAGGTCGGCATTTTTCAATTGCCCGGCATCAACGCCTTCAGCGGCAGCGTTCCTGAAGATGCTCATGATCCTTGCGTGGGCGTACTGCACGTAGTATACGGGGTTTTCGTTGGAGGTCTTCACAGCAAGGTCAAGGTCAAATTCGAGGTGGGCGTCGCTTTTTCTCATGAGAAAAAAGAACCGCGCCGCGTCCCTGCCGACCTCGTCCAGGACTTCCCTCAGAGTGGTAAACTCCCCGGCCCGGGTTGACATGCCGATGGGTTTTCCATCCTTCAGGAGGGAAACGAACTGGATCAGTATCACCTTAAGGTCTTCTTTATTCCTTCCGAGCGCCTGGATAGCGGCCTTCAGCCGCGGTATATATCCATGATGGTCTGAGCCCCATATATCGACGAGCGTATCGTAGGAACGTTCGAACTTATCGAGATGGTATGCTATGTCTGATGTGAAATAGGTCTTTTCCCCGTCAGATTTTATCAGGACCCTGTCCTCGTCCTTTTCAAAGGCGCTTGTCCTGAACCACAGGGCGCCGTCATTCTCATATGCGTATCCCTTTTCCCTGAGCAGAGAAAGCGTGCTGTCGATGACGCCCCTTCCATAGAGCCCGGACTCCCTGTAATAGCTGTCGAAAAAGACCCCGAAGTCTTCAAGGTCCTTCATGATGCCGTTCATGATGGCGTCGCCGGAAAATCGAGACATCAGGGTTACAGCATCTTCTTCCTCCGGGGGGACATCGATGTGCTTGTCAATGATCTCACGGGCAAGGTCCTTGATATACCCGCCCTGATAGAGGTCCTTTTCGTATGATACCTGAAGGCCCTTCAGCTCCTGCCACCGGAGGAACGTTGACCTGCCGAGGGTCCTGATCTGCCTGCCTGCGTCGTTGATGTAGTATTCCTTTGTTACCTCATAGCCGGCCTTTGAAAGGATGTTGGCGAGAACGTCGCCGACAGCTGCTCCCCTGCCATGGCCGATATGAAGGGGGCCCGTGGGGTTTGCGCTGACAAACTCGATAAGCGCTTTTTTCCCCTTGCCGGTTGAGGGGAAGAGGGTGTCGATGCCGTTGGCGTATGCATCCTGCAGGAGCTGCTGCCAGACGGCGTCTTTTACATAAAAGTTGATAAAGCCTTTTCCCGCGACCTCAACCTTGTCGCAGGAAGCATCGAAATCCATGCGCTGCACAAGGTCTTCTGCGATCGCTTTTGGATTTTTTTTCAGGGCAGGCGCAAGAAGGAAGGCGATATTTGTAGAATAGTCTCCATGCCCTTCTTCTCTGGGAATTTCTATGATAGGGTTGATCTCTGTGTTGACAGGGAGGGTGCCGTCTTTTTTACAACCTTCACACGCGTCCCTTATGATCGTCGCTATGTTCCTTTTGATCATCTGGTTTTTCATCATCCTTGATGGATATGTCTTTTACGTACTCGGGACATCTGAATGAAATATCCTGGCTTTTTAAAAACTTTTTCTGACAGTCTTTTCTCCATGCACAGATCACACAGAGCGATCGTTCTTCTCCCATGGGACCTCCATGATGATTTCCTTGTAACAGGAGGGGCGCCTCCCTTTCAAGATGGGCCATTCCCTCCGCACGTGCTGAAGGTATTCAAGGTCGATATCTGCGAGAAGCACGCTGTCGGTTATCCCCGTCGGCCCTCCGACCAGCTCGCCCTCCGGGTTGACGCAAAAGCTCATGCCGTAAAAATCCTGCATCGCCTCGCTTCCGACCCTGTTGACGCGCATGATGTAGACGCCATTGGCGATTGCGTTGCCCGTCAGGACCGTTTGCCAGATATGCTGCGATTTAAAGGCGCAGGCAGTCGGTGCAAAGATAATATCGGCGCCTTTCATCCTGAGGATCCTTACCCCTTCCTGGTAGAAGTTATCCCAGGAGGCCTGGACCCCGATAGCGCCGTGCGGTGTTTGAAAAACAGGAAGCCCCTGGTTGCCGGGGGAAAAATAAGATCTCTCTTCCCAGAGAGGTATGTCCGTGACGTGCAGTTTCCTGTAAGTGCCGATCGTTTTATCGCTGCTGAAAACCACAGAGGTATTGAAATACTTCTTGCCCGATCTTTCAAACATGGGAAGGATAAGGATGCTGTCGGTCCCTTTAAGGGCATTCTTGAAGAGCCGGACTGTAGGCCCGTCAGTTTTTTCGGCGTACTTCCAGACATCTTCGTCCCTGTCCTTTGGAAACCACGGGAGGTTGAAGAGCTCCTGGAAGCAGATGAACTTTGCATCTTCCCTGAGCGCCACAGCAAGGAGCTGCAGCGCCTTCTCGGTATTTCGCTCCCTGTCGGTAGAGCAGGCGAATTGTATCCCGGCAATTTTCATAATACGCAAAGAAAACTAACAGATAGAAAAGAGGGCTGTCAAGGAAAAAACCTGAACCCCAGCGGCCAGCTGTCAGCTCTCAGCAGTTTTTTTGCTGATCGCTGAAGGCTGATAGCTGACAGCTGTTGGTTTTAATAATTCTCCGCCAGCAGCTCGTAATATGCCTGGGGATGGGCGCAGGCAGGGCACTCCACCGGCGCCTCTCTTCCTTCATGGACGTAGCCGCAGTTCCTGCATCTCCACTTCACCACCGCGTCCCTTTTGAAGACCCTGCCATTCTCGATATTGCCGATAAGGGAGCGGTACCTCTTTTCGTGTTCTTCCTCAACCTCGGAGATCTCCCTGAAGACGGTTGCTATCTCGCCAAATCCTTCCTCGTCCGCGATCCGTGCTGCTTCCGGATAGAGCACCGTATGCTCGAGGTTCTCGCCTGCCGCCGCCGCCTTCAGATTGTCCAGGGTGCTGCCGATGACGCCGGCAGGATAGGAGGCCGTTATTTCCACATCGCCGCCCTCGAGGAACTTGAAGAACCTCTTCGCATGCTCCTTCTCGTTGTCGGCGGTATCTGCAAAGATCCACGATATCTGTTCGTACCCTTCTTTTTTGGCCTGCGATGAGAAATAGGAATACCTGTTCCTTGCCTGTGATTCACCGGCAAAGCTCTCGAGCAGGTGCTTTTCTGTTTTCGTTCCTTTTACCGACTTCATTACATCCTCCTTTGTTTATCTCACAGCGACAAACCCGTAAGTCGTAAGTCGTGAATCGTAAGGGGTTAAATCGCCTAACGCCTTACGACTTACGTTTCACCAGGGGTTATCGGCCTATTTATCAGCTTTTCCACAACCCGTGCAGGTTGCAGTATTCGCGGGCCGTCACATTGTCGCCTTTTACAGGAAAAGATGCCT
>JAKQBZ010000004.1 GCA_029559435.1 Deltaproteobacteria bacterium
GGGGCCAACTACCTGATCGATGTCCTTACAGGAAAAGGGACCGAAAGGATCCGCTATTTCGGTCACGACAAGGTCTCGACATTTGGCATAGGAAAAGAGCTCTCTGCGATCGAATGGAAGTCAGTGTTCAGGCAGCTGGCAGCGGCCGGGTTGCTTCACGTCGACATGGAAAGCAAGGGCGGGTTCCGGCTGTCCTCACGGTGCAGGCCCGTCCTCAGGGGCGAGCAAGTCTTCGAATTGAGGAAGGACCCTGTTCCCGTCAGAAAAAAGGCGAAGCAGCGGCGCATGGCATCGGCGCCGGATCCCATCAAGAAAGAAGATGGAGCCGCCCGAGAACAATATAGCCATGATCTTTGGGAACGCCTTCGCTCTTTGCGGTTAGAACTGGCGCGCAGGCTCTCCCTCCCTGCGTATGTAATTTTTCATGACCGTACGCTCAAAGAATTGGCCGACGTGCTCCCTGATTCCCTTGAAGAAATGGCAAATATAACCGGCATAGGGCAAAAGAAACTCGAAGCCTACGGGCAGCAGTTCCTTGAGGTGATAAAAAGATACAAATCTCCATCTTTCTAACGAACGCCTGAACTTATTTAATTTCTTAAGAGCGTCCCTCTTCTCCTCTTCTCTATAATAGATTCCATTCCTTCCCTGTTCCTGATATAATATATCCCGATATACAAAAGGAGAACAACGTGACGCTGCAAGAGATGAAAGAGATACTGAACGCAGAAGTGATCGTCGGCCATGATCAGTTGGGCCTGGAGATAAAAGAAGCCGGCTGCGCCGACCTGATGGCCGATGTCCTGTTTTTTGGCAAAGCAGGAATGTTGTTATTGACCGGCCTGACAAATCCCAATGTTATTGAGACAGCCCATACCCTTGGCGTCGTAGCCATCATCATGGTCCGCGGAAAGCGCCCTGCTCCGGAAACAATACGGCGCGCAGAAGAACTGCGGATCCCTCTCCTGTCAACACAATACATCCTCTTTGAAACCGTTGGCAGGCTTTACGTAAAAGGGATCAATAGCTGTATGGGAAAGGTCGAAGAATCCTCGCCCCCGAATCCTTAGGTTTCACCCCCAAGAGGCAACGCGGCGTAAATTACTCTGCTTTTAACGGTAAAAGGGTACATGCGCTATCTCGAAGGGTGCGACAAATGAGGAGCGCATACGGTGATCACGATAAAGAAGATAGACATGCAAGAGGCTGATGGCGGGCCTGATTCGCAGGATACGGCCTTTGCCTATCTCGTCACGGACAACGGCAGGGAGTTCACCATTATCTACAGGTCTCATATCCACGGCAGCAGCCTCTCTCTTGACGGCGGGAAGGGATCCCTTTACGCGGACAGCGAAACCGGCACGGTACACAACCAGGTAGTGAACCTCGGCGGCGCCTGCGGATTAATCATCGATGATACATTGATCGAGGGATTGTCGACCCTGGCGCTGCGCGGTGTCGCCTTTGCCGCTCAGAACGGAATAGCGGAAGAGATCACGCTCACCACAGAAGAGCGCGGGCAGCACATAAAAGACCGTATATCGTAGTTCGTATATCCTATATCGAGGCTCCCAAGAGAACGTTCGGCGTGAAGCGTTCGGCGTTCGGCTGTTTCTTAACTCCCCGCTCTTTCGCTCTCTGCCGCCTTTTCCCCTCACGACTTACGGGCTGTGCTGGTCGCTGGATACTGGATACTCTTCACTCGATAATCGACGCTGATAGCTGTACGCTGACGGCTGATGGCTTTCTGCTTTTCACCTTTTACCTTTGACCTTTTACATCCTCCGTTCACTATATACTATCTACTATATACGATATACTATATACTGTCCTAAGCATGAAAAAGAAAAAACACAACATCTCGCCGCCCTTTGATGAAAAGACAATTATCAGGATCCTTGCCCGGGAAGGGCGCCCGGTAAGCCTCAACGATCTTGTCGCCGGCCTCCGCATCGGCAGGAAACACAGAAAAGAACTGAAGCGGTTCCTGGGAGACCTTGTCGAGAAAGGTTCGGTGGTAAGGCTGAAGAGCGGAACATTCGGCATACCGCGGGAGATGAACCTCATGGCCGGAACGCTCTGGTGTACGAAAAGCGGGAACGGGTTCGTCATTCCTGACAAGCCAAATGAAAAAGATATCTTTGTTCCGGCACGATCCATTAAAGAGGCGCTCCACGGCGACAGGGTCATCGTGCGGATCGAACACACGTCGAGGGGGCGCAAAGAAGGCAAGATCATAAAGGTTGCCCACCGGAATATGAGGAATATCGTAGGGTTCATACAGGAACAGAAAGGCCTGCTCTATATTGCCCCCGAGGACGAAAGGATCTCCCATCGTTTCATCGTCAGCTCGTACCCGAAAAATAAAAAGATAGGCGATGGCGACATTGCGGCTGCGAAGATAACAAAGTTTCCCGAAGAGTGGAAAAGTCCTGAATGCGCCGTCGTTAAGATATTGAAAGGCTTAGACAGCATCCCGGCTATAGCGCAGTTCGTGGAGTATAAATACAACCTGCCGCTTCGGTTCAGGCAAAAGACCGAATCAGAGGCAAAGTCCCTGAGGTTAGATGACGAGATCGAGCAGGACAGGACCGACCTGAGGATGCTGAGGCACGTCACCATCGACGGAGAATACGCAAAAGATTTTGATGACGCCGTCTCTATCGCCAGGACAAAAGGCGGCTACACGCTCTATGTCTCCATCGCTGATGTCTCCCACTACGTTCTTCCATCATCGGGCATTGACCGGGAAGCATACGAAAGGGGCACCAGCGTCTATTTTCCCGGCAAGGTCCTGCCTATGATCCCCAAGGCGCTCTCCAATGTCCTTTGCAGCCTGAACCCTGATGAAGACAGGCTCACAATGACAGCGGCGATGCACTTTACAAAGGATGGAGACCTCACAAGAAGCACCTTTCACAAATCGATCATCAGGAGCATGAGGAGGCTCACCTATAATCAGGTCGAAGAGGCGCTCAACGGCGACAGCAAAACACGCGCACAGCTGGCTGATATTATGCCCGACCTGGAGCACATGAGGGAACTTGCCTTTGCCCTCAAGGAAAGGAGGGCGAGGCGGGGCACCCTTGATTTCGATCTGCCGGAGCCGGAGGTGGTGCTCGATATAGAAGGCGGCATCAAAGATATCCTCCGGTCGCAGAGGCTTTTCTCTCACCAGATCATCGAGGAGTTCATGATCGCCGCGAACGAGGCAGTGGCGCGCCACCTCTTTCAGAAAAACCTTCCCGCCATATACAGGATCCACGAACCTCCCGACAAGGAGAAGCTGCGGGACTTCGAAAAGCTTCTCTATACGCTCCCCGTCAACAGGCAGTGTAAAGACCGGAGGACCTTCCTGGCACAGATACTCGAAAATGTTCACGGGACGGATTATGAATTTTTTATCAACAGGGTGCTGCTGCGTTCCATGAAGCAGGCACAATATTCGCCGGTGAATAAAGGGCACTACGGCCTTGCCTCGGACTGCTATCTTCACTTTACATCACCGATCAGGAGATACCCGGACCTTGTATGCCACAGGATCCTGAAAAGCACCTTTCACGGGCACAGCCCTTACAGCGAAGAGCAGCTCGGCGAGATGGCCATCCATCTCTCAGGCAGGGAGCGC
Organism: Deltaproteobacteria bacterium; assembly: GCA_029559435.1. Lineage (GTDB taxonomy): Bacteria > Desulfobacterota > Syntrophorhabdia > Syntrophorhabdales > Syntrophorhabdaceae > UBA5609. The sequence continues at coordinate 3,629 of JAKQBZ010000004.1, forward strand.
GTAGCGATGGACGCCGAGAGAGAGCTTGAAGACAGGATCAGGATACTCTTCATGAAGGACAAGCTGGGAGAGGCGTACGAAGGGATCATCTCCCACATCACATCCTTTGGATTTTTTGTGGAGCTCCTGGATATCTTTGTTGAGGGCGTCGTCCTCCTGTCAGACCTCCGGAGCGATTACTTCATCTTCCAGGAAGAAAAATTCAGGCTCATAGGGAGAAGGACGAAAAAGATATTCCGCATCGGCGACAGGGTAAAGATAAGGGTTGTCCTCGCCGACGTGGAACGCAAGCGGCTCCACTTCGAGCTTGCAGGAGACTAAGCTCCGGACAAAATCTCAAACCCAGTTAAAAAATTACCCTGACCTCGCAATGCGAAGCATCAGGTCGATCAACCGGCTGGAAAAACCGTATTCATTATCATACCAGGCAATGACCTTGGCAATACGGCCGCCTATTGTCTGCGTACTGGATAAATCAACCACAGCCGAATGCGCATTCCCGTTAAGATCACAGGAGACAAGGGGCCCTTCTTCGCAGGAGAGTATCCCTTTCATGGGGCCCCCGGCATAGCTCCTGAACGTTTCGTTGACGCTGTCCCGGTCAACCATTTTTTTTACGGCAACAACGAAATCGACAAGCGAGACATTCGGCGTCGGCACCCTGATCGAGATGCCCTTTACCCTGTCGCGGAGATGGGGCATGACCTTAGAAATTGCCCTGAAAGCGCCGGTTGTCGTGGGCGCCATGGAAACACCCGCCGCCCGGCCCCGTCTCAAATCCCTGTGCGCCTCATCAACAAGCGGCTGGTCCTTTGTATATGCATGGACCGTTGTCATGAAACCGAATTCAATGCCATATTCCTCGTCCAGCACCTTGATGACCGGCGCAAGGCAGTTTGCCGTGCAGGAGCCCATAGAGATTATGCTGTCTTTAACCATATCGAAGGCGTTGTCGTTTACACCGGGGATGACGGTCACGTCGGCATTATCCGCCGGGGCCGATATGATGACCTTCCCTGCGCCTGACCGGATATGCCCTCTTGCCCTGTTCCCGTCTGTAAATTTTCCAGTGCTTTCCAAAACGACATCCACCCCTATCTCTTTCCAGGGCAGCCTTTCCGGCTCTGTTATGGAAAACGTCTTTATTCTTTTTCCATTGACGATCAGATCATCTTTTTCGTAACCGGCTTCCTCTTTGAAGGCCCCATGAACCGAATCATACTTCAACAAACATGAAAGGGCCGGCGCGTCCGCCAGGTCGTTGATCGCCACAAAATCGATCTCTTCTTTTCCGTATCCAATCCTGAGCACGCTCCTTCCTATTCTACCGAATCCATTAATCGCTACCCTGATTGACACCGAACTTCTCCTCTTAATATATTCACGTCTCCTCTTAAATTATAAGTAAGCGGAAATGGCTAACAGGCTGCCCGGAAAGATAATATGGCGGAGGGAGTAGGATTCGAACCCACGGGGCGCTTGCACGCCCAACGGTTTTCAAGACCGCCGCTTTCGGCCGCTCAGCCATCCCTCCGAAAAAATCAGCTGAGAGCTAAGAGCATAGAGCGAAGAGTTCAAAAAATTCGCTTCATAAAAAAACGGTATGTTTATCTCTCAGCTCTCTGCTGCAGTTACCATCTTATCAAAGAACTTCCCCAGGTGAGGCCGCCGCCGAATGCAGTCAAAAGAACCAGTCTGTCCTTCGCAATGGTGCCGTTCCGAACGGCCTCGTCAAGGGCTATGGGCACCGTTGCAGAGGATATATTACCATATTTTTCGATGGTCATGTATATCTTCTCCATAGGGGTTTTCAATTTCTTCGCCATGCCCTGGAGGATGCGCAGATTTGCCTGATGAGGAATAATGACATCTACGTCGTCGATCGCATAACCGTTCGCAGCAACCGCCTCTTCGCAGGCCTCCGAGAACCTGTTCACGGCGACCTTGAAAGACTTGTTCGCCTCTATCATCTTCAGGAAGTGAAGCCCCTGGTCAACGCTCGCGTAAGAGATGGGCGTTGTCTTTGAGCCTCCGCCCGGCATAAGGAGCGTGTCGCCGCCTGCACCGTCGGTGTGGATATGCGTAGACAGGATCTCCGCGCCTGCGCCTGTTTCGGTGATAACAACCGCCCCCGCCCCGTCGCCCCAGAGGATGCAGCTTTCGCGCTCCTTCCAGTTCACCACCCTTGTCATGATCTCGCCGGCAACAACAAGCGCCTTTTTGTTCGTTCCGCACCTGATCATCCTGTCGGCGACATGGAGGGCAAAGATAAAACCGGAGCACGCCGCTGTTATGTCGAATGATACGGCGTGATGGCATTGCAGCTTTGCCTCAAGCCAGTTCGAGCCCGCGGGACAATGTGTATCAGGCGTGATCGTGGCGAGGATAAGAAGGTCGATGTCGTCAGGCTTCACCCCCGCGGCGTCCATGGCCCGCTCCGCAGCAACCTTACAGAGATCGGAGGTCGCCTGTTTCTCATCGGCGATCCTCCTTTCCTTAATGCCTGTCCTCGTGAAGATCCATTCATCGGACGTATCCAGAAACTTCTCAATATCGAAATTCGTCATCACCTTTTCGGGAAGATAGGAGCCTGTCCCGATTATTCCAATTCTTTTCATTAAATTCCCCTGTTCAAGCAATGAAGGGTTCCGGAAGCTATGCACCCTGAACCCTTTTTAAGTGACTAAATAGAACAAAAAAGGTGGATAATTGTCAAGAATTTAATATGGAGCACAGATGCCCGATGCTGGATACTTGTCGCTGGATACTGGATGCCGCAAAACCCGTA
>JAKQBZ010000005.1 GCA_029559435.1 Deltaproteobacteria bacterium
TACGGGTTCTGCGTGCCCTTTGCCCAGGCACTCATGAGCATGTCCGAAGACGCGAAGATACCGATCAAGATAAGGCTCTGCGACACCCTCGGCGTAGGGATAACCTATCCTGGCGCCGCCCTGCCGCGGTCGATAGGGAAGATAATCAGGGCCATGATCGACGATGCCGGCGTTCCTTCCGAATATCTCGAATGGCACGGCCACAACGATTTCTATAAGGTCATCGTGAACAGCATCAGCGCCTGGCTTTATGGCTGCACCTATGTCAACGGCACGCTCCTCGGCATAGGCGAAAGGACCGGGAACGCGCCTATAGAAGCGCTTATCATGGAGCACATAGCATTCACCGGCGAAGACAACGGCATAGACCCAAGGGTGATCACGGAGATAAGAAATTATTTCGAGAAGGTGATAGGACAGAATATCCCCAAGGGCCAGCCCTTCATCGGCCTTGATTTTAACGCGACATCAGCAGGAGTCCATATAGACGGATTATTAAAGAACGAGGAGATCTACCTGCCTTTTGATACGAACAGGATCCTCAACAGGCCTCTTGCGATCAATATTACCGACAAATCCGGCCTCGCCGGCATCACCCATTGGATCAACTCCCATTTTGCCCTGGTAGGAAAAGACAGGATCGAAAAGATCCATCCCGGGGTCGCGAAGATAAACAAGTGGATCATCAAGCAGTACGACGAAGGCAGGTGCACCTCAATATCGGAACAGGAGATAGAACATTTTGTAAGGATCTACATACCGGAGATATTTGTCTCAGAGTTTGAGCTCCTGAAGAAGAGGGCATACGATATGGCGGCCCATCTCATAGAGAAGTATATTGAAGATGACCTGGTCAAGACAATGGTCCCTGAAAAGCAGGAAGAGATGCTGAAAAAGATCGTGGGGGATTATCCCTTCATTCAGTTTGCCTATATCGTGAACAGCGACGGCATCAAGATCACGAAAAATATCACACAGGCTGTTGACAGGGCAAAGTACTACAAGATAGGCCTCAACGAGGATTTCTCGGACAGGGAGTGGTTTATAAACCCTATGAAGACAGGGAAGATAAGCGTTACCAACATCTATTCATCGAAGATAACCGAAGCGCTGTGCGTCACCGTATCGGGCCCCATCAGGGATCAGCTGGGCGATATAAACGGCGTGCTGGGCCTCGATATACGGTTTGAAGACCTGACAAAGGCTGAAGGATAGGAGATGGGGAAAACAATAGCGGAGAAGATACTCGGCATCAATACAGGGACCGATGTCAGGCAGGGCGACTATGCGATAGTCAACGTGAACAGGATCCTGCTTCAGGACGGCACTGCCCCTCTCGCGATCAGGCAGTTTGGCGAGATGGGATTTAAAAGGCTTTTTGATGGAAGCCGCGTGACCTTCTTTCTCGACCATGCCTCGCCGAGCCCCAGGATGGAGCTGTCCAACGACCACAGGGCGATAGGGGATTTTGCAGAAAGGCATGGGGCAAACATCTCCGGGATAGGCGACGGCATCTGCCACCAGATAATGGCAGAGAGGATCCTTGCCCCATCAGAGGTCCTTGTGGGCGCTGATTCCCATACCTGTACGGGAGGGGCGCTGGGCGCCTTTTCCACGGGAATGGGCTCTACGGACATCGCCGTTGCCATGGGGCTTGGCACAACATGGATGAGGGTGCCCGAGAGCTATAGATTTGTTCTCAACGGCCGCTTCCCATCCGGTGTTTTTACGAAAGATCTGATCCTGAAGATCATCGGAATGGTTGGCGCAGATGGCGCAACCTATAAATCGATGGAGTTTGCAGGAGAGATGGTGAGGCACCTCGACGTGGAAGAGAGAATGACCATAGCGAACATGGCAGTGGAGGCAGGAGCAAAATGCGGGCTTTTTCCGTCGGACATCATGACCTTCATGTACCTCAGGCGGATGCGGAGAGAAAAGGTGTACATCGAGATCGTGCCTGATGACGATGCCGTCTATGAGAAGACGTTCGAGATCGACGTCCATAAGCTGAAACCGATGGTGAGCCTGCCCCACCAGGTCGACAATACGAAAAGCGTTGATGACAAGGACGTGAAGAACATTCCGGTACAGCAGGTGTTCATCGGCTCCTGTACGAACGGCAGGATCGATGACCTGAGGGTTGCGTCGCTCATCATGAAGGGACGGAGAAAACACCCCGATGTCCGCCTGCTTGTCTGCCCCGCATCGCGGGCGGTGTATTACCAGGCATTGCACGAAGGGATCCTCGGAACGCTTTTCGAGGCAGGCGCAGTTATATTGCCCCCGGGATGCGGGCCCTGTATAGGCCTGCACCAGGGAGTGCTCGGCGATAAGGAGACGTGCGTCTCCACATCGAACAGGAATTTTCTTGCGAGGATGGGCAACCCTGATTCGAAGATCATTCTTGGCTCGCCGGCGACAGCAGCGGCAACAGCCTTGAAAGGAAAATTGACGGACCCGAGGGAGGTTTTGGATGATTTTGAGAGGAAGGGCGTGGAAGTTTGGTGATGATATCTCCACGGACCATATAATACC
>JAKQBZ010000033.1 GCA_029559435.1 Deltaproteobacteria bacterium
ATTGTCGGAGGCAAAAAAGGTCTCCTCTGCCCTCGTGGTCCACGGGGAAATGGATGAGGTTGTGCCCTGCCACGAAGGAAAAACAATATACAAAAACATCAAGAAGCCCAAAAGCATAGAGATCATCAAGGGCGCCGACCATATATTTTCAAGCCCTGCGCACCGGGAACAGGCGATCAATCTTACCCTGAACTGGTTCCGGAGACACCTGCTGAGCACATAGCAAACACGAAATCCTAATATCTAAATCAATCTCTAAATTCTAAGCACCAAATCCTAAACAATATCAAAATACAAATATCAAATGTTCAAAACAAAGGTATGTCGTTTATATTTTGAATTTCGAACATTTGAATTTGTTTAGGATTTAGATATTCGGATTTAGGATTTGATCTTGCTGCGAGCTGTAGCGAGGTAGGCTGCCGGATTCCTGCTGATGCAGCCCATCACGGCCTGCTCGCTCAGCCCCATGCTGATGAGCCGCCGGGCGGACTCTGCGATCGTCATTGACCCGCCGAGCAGTCTTCCTTGTTCGTCCCTGACGCCGTTTCGCGCCAATGCCTTCCTGGAGCTTTTTACCGTGTCTGAGACAAGGATGATCTTTCCAAGATCCTTGGCCCTGAAGATCAGTTCAATCGTTTTTATATCGAGATGAAACGGATCTGCGATGACCTCGATGTAGATCTCTTTATGCAGCAGGCCGAACCCGGCGATACCGGGTTCCCTGTGGTGGATGCCACGCATGGCATTAAAAATATGGGTGACGCCCTTCGCCCCTGCCTTATAGCCGGCCTCAGCCTCTGCGCAGGTTGCATCAGAATGGCCCATGCTCGCTATAATTCCCCTATCTGTCATGGCCTCGATAAGCTTCCTTGCCCCTTTCAGCTCGGGGGCAATGGTCACGATCCTCACAATATCTTCAAATCCATCAATGAGCCTCCTGAAATTCTTCATAGTGGGTTCAAGGAACGACGCATCATCAAGGGCGCCGCATCGGGCCGGGTTCAGAAAAGGGCCTTCGAGATGAACACCGAGAATCCGTGAGGCGTGTTTTAACCCCGAACGCCGAACGCCCAACTCCGAACCCTGTTTTTCCATCGCCTGCTTTGCCGCCGCCATATCAGCGCGCATCTTTTCGATTGGCCCGGGGTAGATGGTGGGGAGGATCGCAGAGACACCATGTGCGCCATGGATACCTGCAATCTTCAGGATGGTATCTGCTGTGGCATTCCGCGTACCGTATCCGCCGATGCCATGAGTGTGAATGTCGATAAACCCGTGAGGCGTAAGGCGTGAGTCGTGAGGCGTTCTTTCCTCCTTTGTCCTGCCCGCCTTACGATCTTTATCGGGATGTGTCGTCATCTATCAGCTCCTTTTCTATCCTCCCCACCCTCCAATCATTCAGCATATCGATGAAGGCCGGCGATCGTATCGGATCGTTCTCCATCCAGAAAAGGTGGCTTTCGCACCGGCAATCGGACGACCCGAAACCCTTTACAGACCGGCCTGCTATCTCCTTCAAGCTTCCGGCGATGCTGCACTCAAGGTCCTCCGGCGTGCGGATGGGCAGCGCCCTGCAGGACGATGCCTTTTCCCTCAGGTAATCGATATGCCAGAAAAGGTTCTTTCTCAGCCTCTGATGGCGCTCTATCCTTTTTGTGAGCCCCTTCTTTGCAGAACCGGCATAGAGATAATAACCTTTCCTGAAGAACACTGTGCCCAGCTCGCCTGTTTCGATATGCCTATCCCTGTCGAGGCGGAGGATAACAATATAGCTCCCGCAGTCCTTTGCCTCCCTGCCGATCTTTTCCCAGGGAATGACGAGCTCCCTGACGGTATCGCTCAGCGAGAGGCCTTTCCCCCATCTGACAGACACGGCCTTGACATCTACCGCGTCGTGCACTTTCAGGAGGTTTTGAGAAAATGCAAGGTCTGTGTGGTGCTCAGGCATAAAGTATTCAGCGCGGGGCCACTGGACGACAAAGAGGACGCCCGCCTGCATGCCTTCCCTTGAAAGCTTTTCCAATTCGAGCAGGTGGCGGCTTCCCCTCGCAGTGACCGCATCGGGGAACATGGCAAGCCTTTCCCGGAACAGCGTGCAGCTCTTTACTTCAATGACCATCTCCCGCCCGTTCCTCGTGGCGAGAAAGTCAAACCTGCTTTTCCCGAACATGGCCTCGCGCCTGACAATCTCCGCATCCTCCCATCCCGGTATCAGCTTCCGCCGGAAAAGGATCTCCGCCACATCGTTCGCCATATGCGTATGAAGAAGCACCGGCGTCCCCTCTTTCTCGACTGCTATGACAGTATGCGACGTTTTGACGGACGGGGGATTTCTCTTTACATAGAGCGTACAGCCGGGAACAAGCAGTTCCCATAGCCTTCCCGGATTTGGGAGATAGGCGCTGACAGGCCTTCCGCTGAGCATGCACTCAGCCACAAACCTGTTCGGCCTTCTTAAAAAATTCGCCTTCTCCAATCTTTCATGAACGACCCGCACCGAAAAATTATAACAGATCAGCAGTAAAAAAGTGAGCATGTTTACAGGGGCATTTCGTCCTGGCCTATGAAGCAAAGCCGTTACAACGGGGGTTAAAGAAAAAGGTAGGCCAGAATGACCGCGATAACGAGGCTGGGCAGCATATTGAGGATGTTCAACCTTTTTATTTCCAGGATGTTAATGCCGAGGCCGATAAGGAGCAACCCCCCCACCGCGCTCAGTTCGTTTATCAGCACGGCCGTGAAAAACTGCTGGAGCGACGCGGCAAACAGCGTTATCCCTCCCTGGTAGACCAATAGCGGCAGCACGGAAAAGATGACGCCGAGGCCCAGCGAAGCCGACAGCGCAAGGGAGCTGAACCCGTCAAGGACCGCCTTCGCAATGAGGAGGTTCGGCCTCCCTCCAAGCCCTTCTTCGATGGCTCCAAGAATCGTCATAGAGCCCATGCAGAACAAAAGAAAGGCGGTGACAAACCCTTCCGAGAAGCTCTTGTTTTTCGACCCTATCTTATGCTTTATGCGCTCGCTCAGCCTGTCCATATGTTTTTCGATGCCGATCAGCTCTCCGATGATCGAGCCCGGGACGATGCTGAATATCATTACAAGAAAATTGCTCGTCTTCGCAGCCATGGTAAAGCCGAGGAAAAGCGTGAATAATCCGATGCACTGGAAGGCAATCTTGGTCAATCTCTCCGGAAGCCTCGCATGGATCGCAAGACCGATAAGGCTCCCGAGTATGACGGTCCCAACGTTTATGAAAGTGCCCAGCATAGTTATATATAAACCGTCCTGTATAATTTCTCAAACAAAAACTCCGCCGGCGCTTCCGTGCCGTTCGTCGTGTAAGCTAAACGGCATGATCATGCCTCCTCACCCTGCCCTCTCCCGCGAGGGGGAGCGGGAACGGCGTCGCCCCGCAGCACGCTGCGGGGAATCATCTAAGCTTGGGTTAGCAATCCTGCTTCCAATGTGTTATAATAAAAAAATCTAAAAAGGCCCTAACAACTTGCAGAGCTGAATAAAGGATCCAGGCCTGAAAAGCGAGAATACCGTGAAAGCACTTCTTGTCTATCCCAAATATCCCATCACCTTCTGGAGCTTCAAGTATGCCTTGAAATACGTCTCCAAGAAGGCTGCCTTCCCTCCCCTGGGATTGTTGACCGTAGGGGCGATCCTTCCCAAAGACTGGGACATTCGCCTCGTGGATCTGAACGTTCGCAACCTGAGAGACAGCGATCTCCAGTGGGCCGACTATGTTTTTGTCAGCGCCATGCTCGTGCAAAAAGAGTCTGTTGCTGTAGTCCTCAAAGAGTGCCGTCGTATGGGGAAAAAGGTCGTGGCCGGGGGGCCCCTCTTCAATGGCACCGAAGCAGAATACCTGCCGCTGATCGACCACCTCATCCTGAACGAGGCAGAGCTCACGCTGCCCGAGTTCCTGAAAGATCTCGCCCAGGGCACAACCAAGAAAGTGTACCGGTCGTCCGGCTTCCCGCCCTTATCCATGACGCCCGTTCCCCGCTGGGACTTGATAGAGATCAAGGACTACGCTTCTCTCATGGTGCAGTATTCACGGGGGTGCCCCTACAATTGCGAATTCTGCGACATTACCGCCATGTATGGCCGCACGCCGAGGTTGAAGGACACAGGGCAATTCCTGAACGAGCTGCAGACGATCTATGATAGGGGGTGGCGGGGCAGCCTTTTTGTTGTAGACGATAACTTTATCGGCAACCGCTTTGCCGTGAAGAAGATGCTGCCGCGCGTAATTGAATGGATGAAGGTTCACGATTACCCTTTTCATTTCTTCACCGAAGCTTCGATCAATATCGCCGACGATGAGACGCTCATTCATCTTATGGTTGAGGCCGGATTCAAACAGGTGTTCATCGGGTTGGAGACGCCAAACGAGGAGAGCCTGCGAGAATGCTCAAAGGATCAAAACTGCAGGCGCGACCTGACAGCCACCATCAGAAAACTTCAATCGTCAGGCATTGAGGTCATGGGGGGCTACATTGTCGGGTTTGACAGCGACGATGAGGGCATCTTCGGAAGGCAGATAAAGTTCATCCAGGAAAGCGGCGTGGTAACGGCCATGGTAGGGCTTCTGAACGCCTTACCGAATACGAAGCTGTGGCACAGGCTGAAAGAGGAAAACCGCCTCGAGCTGACCGCCTCCGGGGACAACACAGACGGGAGCATCAACTTTGTCTCTAAAATGGACAGGGCAAAGCTGATCGAGGGGTACCAAAGGATCATTAAGACCATATACAGCCCCAGGCACTATTACCAGAGGATCTCCCAGTTCCTGCGATATCATAACCCTTACGGGAAGCAGAAGATCGCAAAAGATCAGATCGTAGCCCTGCTGAAGTCTGTTTTGTATATCGGGATCCTGGGCAATGGCAAGACCCAGTGGTACTACTGGAGGCTTTTCGTCAAAACCCTGCTGTTCTATCGAAGATCTTTTACTGAGGCTATCACTCTCATGATCTATGGACAGCACTTCCGCAAAGTGGCGAAAAAGGTATGCCTGCAATGGCTGCCCCCATCAACTTCATGATCGAAAAGGTCGCGCTCGGCAAATGGACTGAAGAAAGGCTTGACCGGCTGATCGCCGAAGGCTCAGAGATCGCGGATACGGGCGAGAGGATAGAATTCCTTTCAAGGCAGTTTCTCGGCACGCCATACAGGGAAGGCACGCTTATCGGCGACGTACGGGAGCCTGAGGTCTTTGTTGTAAACCTCCACGAGGTTGACTGCTTCACCTTTCTCGATTACATCGAGGCAATGCGGCTTGCCCGCTCATTCGGAACATTCAGGGAAAACCTCGCAAGGGTCCGCTACGGAGACGGGACAATTTCTTATCAGGCCAGGAACCATTTCTTTACCGACTGGTGCCTTCATAATAGGAAATTTGTTGAAGACGTCACAGAGCAGGTCTCGCCCTTCTGGTCCAGGAAGGTTCAAAAGATCCTGAACCGGAAAGAAGACGGCACGTTATTTGTGAAGGGAATTGAGCCCTCTGCACGAACATTATGCTACATCCCGGCAGATACCGTGGACAGCGAAACCATGGACGGGCTCAGGACGGGCGATTATGCAGGGATCTACACCGACGCGCCGGGGCTTGACGTGACCCATGTGGGGATCTTCATCAGAAAGGATGGCAGGCCCTATCTCCGGCACGCATCTTCGCTCAAGGGATCCCGGCAGGTCATCGATCAGGACTTCGCGCATTACATCGCTGCAAAACCCGGCATCATCGTCTTCAGGCCGAAAGCATAAACGGCTTATTTATCTGCAGACCGCGCTGACCAGCGCCTCTTTGGCGTCCCTTGATTCTATGCCCCGAAGGATCTTTTCGTCGGGGATGATGATGCGGGAGGTCATTCTGCCTTTTTGTATATCATAGGGGACATTGTCCTTGACGTTGACCTCTTTCTTCGGACAGGTAACCTCAACGTAGACAACGTTCTCATCCGGCTGGAACATCTCCACATCCATGTCGGGCGGCTCCTTGTCCAGATCGGTCACCTTGACCCACAGGCCGATCGTTTCTTTATCGGTTACCCAGCCGAAGACCCTTTTCTTTTTATAGGGGTAGGTAATGCTGTCTTTGTCGTAATAGTACGATTGTGTTTCGTCGCCGAAATAGCGGGACC